>JBBRGR010000112.1:0-6149 GCA_038223815.1 Gemmatimonadales bacterium | reverse complement strand
CCCTCTCGGCCTCGCGGACCGGGGCGTCGACGGTGACCGAACTCAGTGAAGCCACGTCCTCGATCTGGAATGCCTCGCTCACCTATTTCCTCTCGACCCAACCCCGCGCGCGCAGTCTGGGACTCGGCGGACTCACCCGGGGATTGCCCCGGTGGCTCGCCGAGAGCGAGGCGGGGAAGGGAATCGCCGGCGCGCGCCTCTCGCCGTGGCCCACCTCGCTGCGCGTGGGATCAGCGCTGTCACGCTCGGTCAGCGACTTCACTTCGTACAACGCCCCGATCGAGCGGATCAGCGACACGCTGCTTCGACCGGTCACCTCGCTGCAGCACCTCTGGCGGAACGACGCCGGGCTCGGCTGGCAGCCGATCGGGATGCTCAGTGTGAGCGCCAACTGGGTGAGCACGCGCGATCTCCGGCGCTACGCCGATTCGACCTCGCTCGGTCGCCTCGCGGGGGCCTCGCGGCGACGCTTCGCCGGGATGGATGTCGGCGTCGAGCGCGATCGCAGCGTCACCACGACCCTCAACCTCACCCCCCGGCTGACGAGTTGGCTCCGGCCGCGCTTCACGACGGGTTCGAGCTTCCTGTTGTCCCGCTCGCTCACGGCACGGAACCCGGTCCGCGTCCTCGGGGATACCGCCGGGGCGTACATCCTGCCCCAGACCGTCAACAACAGCCGGACGTTCGATGTCGGGCTGTCGCTCGATCCGGCGGTCCTGGCGCGGCGAATGCTCGGCGATACCACGGCCTTGGCACGCGCCTTCGGGCAGCTGCGACCGATCGAGTTCTCGAGACGACGGACGCGGCAGTCCACCTTCGACCTCGCCACCTTCGATCCGGGCACCGACTACCAGTTGGCGCTCGGCGGATTCGACCGCTTCCTGCGGCGGGAGGGCCAGCTCGCCACCGGTGCCCTGGACGCCCTCGAGCTCAGTGCCATTGGCACGCTCGACTTCCCGCTTGGCCTCGCGGCGACCTTCTCCTTCACGCAGGCCGAGAGCGACCGCTATCAGCGGGTGCAGGGCGACGGCTTCCTGCTCACGTCGGCGCGGACCACCGAATGGCCGAGCGGGATGCTGTCGTTCAACCGCAGCTTCCGCGGCGGACCGATCATGGGGATCCGGGCGAGCACGCGCGTCAGCAAGCAGACCTC
Source organism: Gemmatimonadales bacterium (assembly GCA_038223815.1). Taxonomy (GTDB): domain Bacteria; phylum Gemmatimonadota; class Gemmatimonadetes; order Gemmatimonadales; family GWC2-71-9; genus Palsa-1233. Next base: position 4,996 of record JBBRGR010000112.1, on the reverse strand, counting down.
CGATTCCCGCAACCCGCTCCTCGATGTGGCCGGCGCGACGAGACTCTACACCGAGCGGAACATCGTGGAGCCCGACCTGACGGTGACCCTGGCGGGACTGGTGACCCTGCGTGGCGCCCTCACGCGGGAGCGGGGCACGACCGAGGCGAACGGCAACACGACGGAACTCGACAACCGTCGCATCACCGGCAATTTCGATTGGTCCCCGGCGCTCCCGGCGTGGATTTCCTCCCTGAAGAAGCCGCTGCGGACCAGTCTCAGCGTGGTGCGCCTCGAGAATGTGTCGTGCCTCGCACGTGCCGCCGACGCGGAATGCCTGCCATATTCCGACATCCGGCAGTGGGATGTTCGGGGCGGATTCAGCACCGATCTCCGCGGCTCGATTCAGGCTGGACTCCAGTTCGGCTGGGTGCTCAACGACATCCGCCATCTGGAGCGGAAGAGCTCGAACCTCTCGCTCAGCATGTCCTTCAACGTGCCCCTCTCTTCCCTGGACTTCTGATGATGCGCCCCCTGCTCTCGCTGGCCGTTCTGCTGGTCGCTGGCTGTGCCTATGGCAGCGAGGCGCAGCTCGCAAAGGAATTCGATGGCCCCGCCGCTCTCACCCGGATCGAGCAGCAGCTCGCCTTCGGTCCGCGGATCCCCGGTACGGCGGGACACGCCGCGATGGCTGCCTGGCTCGATTCCCTTGCGCACGTCGGTGCCGACACGGTCGTCGTGCAGCGCTGGTGGCACCGCACCGTCCGCGGCGATTCCATCCCCCAGGTCAATGTGATGGCGCGCTTCAATCCGGCCGCCACCGATCGGATCCTCTACTTGGCGCATTGGGATACCCGCCCCCGCACCGACGGGCCCGGCGTGCGCGACACCACCGACGTGGTCGCCGGCGCCAACGATGCCGCCTCGGGCGTCGCGATTCTGCTGGGGGTGATGGACGCCCTCGCCAAGCAACGACCCACCATCGGCGTGGACCTCCTGTTCGTGGATGGCGAGGACTACGGGCACTTCGGTCCGCCGCCGCAGGATGTGCTGATCGGCTCGCGCTACTTTGCGAAGAGCGCGCTCGCCACGCCGAAGCCGCGCTTCGCCGTGCTCTTCGACATGGTCGGCGACAAGAACCTGCGGATCCCGATCGAGGGGCACTCGCAGATCGCCGCGCCGGACGTGGTGGACCTGGTCTGGGGGACAGCGGCCCAGATGGGATTCGGTCATATCTTCGTCCGCAGCACCGAACAGCAGATCACCGACGATCACATCCCCCTCATCGAGGCGGGGATCCGCGCCATTGACGTGATCGACTTCACCTACCCCGCCTGGCACACCAAGGACGACACCATCGACAAGGTGTCCGCCGCGAGCCTTGGCGCCGTGGGGAACGTGGCGGTTGGCGTGATCCGCCGGGTGGACCGCGAGCACCGCTGACCCACCGCGACGCATGATCCGGCGCCGAGGTGCGGTGGATCGCGCCGTGTACCGATCGGGTCTGCCCTCAACCTCCGGGACATGACCCGTTCCGAGCGTCGCTCCCTCCTCCTCCTCGGCCTCCTCGCCGTGACCGGCCACCTGATCCTGGGGGTGCGCGGAGCGGGCAGCGCGGCGCCTGGCGCCGTGACGCTGTTTGCACCCGCCCAGATGGCTGATCCGCTGGCCCATCGGGACCTGGCCCTCTCGCTGGCGGCACCACTGGCAGACGGGGAACGGATCGATGTGGACCACGCGGCCGCCCCGGAGCTGCAACGGCTCCCTGGCGTCGGGCCGGCCCTGGCCAAGCGGATCGTGGCGGATCGCGAGATTCGAGGTGCGTTCGGCGGCATGGCCGGACTTGATCGGGTCTCCGGCATCGGCCCGGCGCTGCTCCAGAAGCTTTCCCCCCACCTCAGCTTTGGCGGCAGGACCGCCGATGCTCTGGGGACGCCGACGCAGGCACTGTTCGACCCCAATACGGCTGGTGTGGCGGAGTGGGATGCCTTGCCCGGCATTGGTCCAACACGGGCGCGAGCGATCGTGGCATTTCGCGACAGTGCTGGCCCATTTCGCCAACTCGATGATCTCCGCCGGATCCCAGGCGTCCCGTCCGGGGTGATCCAGGGGATTGCCGGATCGCTCCGTCTCCCCTGACGGGGCACGCGCGAAGGGGGCTGTGCCGGCCGAGGCATCCCCCTTGCACCTTCGAGAGAGAATGACCGCACCGACTGCCTCCAGGAGTACCAGCCTTCCCGAAGGCCCTCAAGCCGCTGATCTGCTCGGGGAGCTTTTGCTTGCCCAGAAGCTGATCACGCCGGCACAGTTGGCGACCGCCCTGAGTGAACAGCGGGCGAGTCACCAGCGTCTCGGCCTGATCCTCGTCCGGCAGGGGGCGGTCGCCGAGCTGGAACTCACCAAGGTCTTGGCGCGGCAATACCGGATGCCGGCCGTGGACCTGTCGCACTTCGAGGCCGATCCCCGGGTCCTGCGACTGATCCCCAGCGACCTCGCCCTCAAGCGGATGGTGCTTCCTCTCAAGCGGGAAGGCCGGACCCTCACGGTTGCGGTGGCGGACCCCGCCGATCAGGGGCTGCTGGAAGACCTCAAGTTCATCACCCGATTCGACCTCTTCCCGGTCCTGGCGGGGGAGCAGACCCTCAAGACGCTGATCGACCGGCACTTCGAGACCGGCGACGAGCAACTCCAGACGATCCTCAAGGAGATGGAGGGGATCGGCGAGGACGTCGAGGTCGTCTCCGAGGAAGAAGAGGAATCGACGCTCGCGCTGCAGGCCGCCGTGGATGATGCGCCGGTCGTGAAGCTGATCAACGGCATCCTCACCGATGCCGTCAAGCGCGGCGCCTCCGACATCCATGTCGAGCCGTTCGAGCACGAGATCCGGATCCGCTACCGCATCGACGGGGCACTGCTCGATGTAATGAAGCCGCCGCTCAAGATGAAGGCGGCGCTCACCTCGCGGATCAAGATTCTCTCCTCGCTCAACATCGCCGAGCGCCGGGTGCCGCAGGACGGCCGGCTCAAGCTCAAGATGGGCACCCGCGTCATCGACTTCCGCGTCTCGACCTTGCCGGTGCTCTTTGGCGAGAAGATCGTGATGCGTATTCTTGACAAGGGCAATCTGACGCTCGACCTGACCAAGTTCGGCTTCGAGCCGAAGGCGGAGAAGGATCTGATGCGGGCGATCCTGAACCCGTACGGCATGGTCCTGGTCACCGGTCCGACCGGCTCCGGCAAGACGACGACGCTCTACTCGGCCCTGCAGCGGATCAACACCGTCGAGACCAACATCATGACAGCGGAAGACCCGGTCGAGTACAACCTTCCGGGGATCAACCAGGTGCAGGTCCGGAGCGAGATCGGGCTGACCTTCGCGGTGGCGCTCCGCGCTTTCCTGCGGCAGGATCCGAACATCGTGATGATCGGCGAAATTCGCGACCTCGAGACGGGCGGGATCGCCATCAAGGCGGCGCTCACCGGCCACCTGGTCCTCTCCACGCTGCACACGAATGACGCGCCGAGCACGATCGTCCGGATGATCGACATGGGCATCGAGGCGTTCAACGTGGCGAGTGCCGTGAACCTCGTGGTGGCGCAGCGTCTGGTGCGCCGCATCTGCACCAAGTGCAAGGCGCCGGCGACCTACACCGATGAGGAGCTGCACGCCCTCGACCCCGATGTCGCGGCGATGCGCACGCTCCAGTTCTTCCGCGGCACGGGCTGCGAGAACTGCAGCGGCAGCGGCTATCGGGGCCGAGCCGGCCTCTACGAAGTGATGGCGATGTCCCCGGCGTTGCGCCGGCTGATCCTGATGGGCGGATCGACGGCCGAGATTCGCGACACGGCCGTGGCGGAGGGGATGCTGACCCTCCGGATGGACGGGATGAAGAAGCTGGAACGCGGTGTGACCACCCTGGAAGAAATCGTGAAGGAGACCGCCCAATGACCGCCCCTGCCACGACGGCCCCTGCGGCACAGGCCGGCAGTCCGCTCAACCTGCGGGGCCTGCTGGAAGAAGTGATCGCGCGCGACGCGTCCGACCTGCACCTGACGGCGGGCGAGCGGCCGAAACTTCGCGTCGACGGCGAGATCGTGGACGCCTCGGTGGACCATGTGATGTCGCCGAAGGACACGCTCTCCCTCGCCTACTCCGTGCTGACCGAGGCGCAGAAGAAGCGTTTCGAGCAGGAGGACGAGCTCGACTTCTCCTTCGGCATCCAGAACATGGCGCGCTTCCGCGGCAATGTCTTCAAGCAGCGCGGCTGCGTGTCGATGGTGGTCCGGATGATCCCGTTCTCGGTGAAGACCTTCGATGAGCTGAAGCTGCCGCCGGTCACGGCGCGGCTGGCGGAGCGGCCGCGCGGCCTGGTGCTGGTCACCGGGCCGACCGGCTCGGGCAAGAGCACCACGCTCGCCGCCATGATCGACAAGATCAACAAGGAGCGGCGGGGGCACATCATCACGGTCGAGGATCCGATCGAGTTCATCCACAAGCACCAGCGCTGCATCGTGAACCAGCGCGAAGTGGGAACCGATACCCGTTCCTTCGCCAGCGCCCTCAAGTACGCGCTGCGCGAGGACCCGGACGTGATCCTCGTCGGGGAAATGCGCGACCTCGAGACCATCTCCGCCGCGCTCACGATCGCCGAGACGGGCCACCTGGCCCTCGCCACCTTGCACACCAACTCGGCGCCCGAGGCGATCAACCGGATGATCGACGTCTTCCCGAGCAACCAGCAGGCGCAGGTTCGCGCCCAGCTGGCCTTCGTGCTCGAGGGGATCGTGACGCAGACCCTGCTCCCGCGCGCGTCGGGGCGCAGCCGGATGATGGCTGCCAAGATCATGGTGGCGACACCGGCGATCCGGGCCGTCATCCGCGATGACAAGGTGCACCAGATCTACTCGCTCATGCAGGCCGGCAAGAAGCACGGGATGCAGACGATGAACGATGCGCTCTATCAGTTGTACATGAGCCGCGAGGTGGCCAAGGATGAATGCCTGCGCGTCTCGCCCA
>JBBRGR010000111.1:0-6173 GCA_038223815.1 Gemmatimonadales bacterium | reverse complement strand
GCTGCTTCGCTCAGGATGACACCCCTCACCCCTCACCCCTCACCCCTCACCCCTCACCGTCCCTACCGCCCCACCCCATGTACCTTCGGATCAGGCATGGCCTCGGGATGCATCGCGAGGTCGAAGGCGATGAAGAGCATCTTCGAGAACGGATAGAGCACCAGCGGGGCGAGCGCCATCAGCGCCGGGGCGCCGTACTGCAGGAAGGTCCATGGCGGGTTGGGCCAGGTGCGCACGATGATGATCCCCATCACGACGAAGAGCGTCACTTCCGACGCAACCAGATTGAGCAGGTTGGCGCCGACCCGATTCCCTGAGGCGAGCGCGTACCCGCAGGTCGGACAATCCTGCACCATCAGGATCCAGCGGCGGAAGACGTGCCCGCCCCCGCAATTGGGGCAGCGGAGGCGAAGGGCGCGGGTGATGATCGTGCTGCGGCGGTCCATGCCCGCAAGCTAACCGGGTTCGGGCGGCCGGAGGGTCGTGATCCGGAGCGTGCCACTCGGCAGCGGTGGCCCGGTGTCTCGGATATCAGTCGGTGGGGGGTGCGGGACGCCGGGAGTGGTGGCAAGCCTGGGGAGTCCGCGAACCAGCATCGCAATCAACTCCCCAGCATCCTGGGACTCCCCGAAGGTCTCCTCCCAGAGGAGGCGCTCCAGCGGCGCCCCCAGAAGGCCTCGAGCGGTGGCGGCCACGTCGAGAAGGGGGAACTCGCCGCGCTCGATCCCATGGCGAAGCGCCCGCTCGAATGAGAGGCGCCCCTTGTAGAGTAGTTCTTCCTGGTACAACGCTACGCTTGCTGGGAAGAGCGGCGCTTCCCGGATCAGCAGAATCGCCAGCTGTCGCGCGGCGGGTTCATGGAGCACGGCCGCCCACCGCGTCAGCAGGAGGCCGATCACCTCCCGCGCCGTCATGCTCCCGTAGGCCTCCGCAATCTCCCGCCCCCGGCTCCATTAGGAATCGAGCCCGCGCTCGACCAGGGCGTGGAAGAGCGCTTCCTTGGACGGGAAGTACCGGTACACCGTGCCGACGGTGACCCCCGCCGCACGAGCGATATCGTCGATCTTGGTGACAGAATAGCCTTGGCGGTAGAATTGCCCCATGGCGGCATCGAGGAGTTCGGCGGGGCGTTCGGCAGCTCGGCGGGTGAACTTGGGCATGGGGTAAATGAGTATTTACTTAAGCTGGAGTCAAGTGGGAACGGCGAACGGCGAGGCGACCGTTGGCTGTCATCCTGAGCGAAGCCCGCGCAGCGGGCGAAGTCGAAGGACCTCTATCCCATTGTGAGGAGAGAGGTCCTTCGACGCTGCGCCGGCCATGCCGGCTCGCCGCTCAGGATGAGAGGCGTCGCCGTTCGCCGACCTTACGGCATCTTCCCGGACACCGTCTCCGCCTTCTTCTGCCGCATGACCTGGAGCTGGTACTCCTCGCCCTTCTCGTACGTCCGGAGGATCCGGGCGAGCTGGCCGGGCGAGCTGACCTTGCGCCCATCGACGGCGGTGACGACGTCGCCGGGGAGGAGACCGAGCTCCTGCTTCTCGCCGGTATTGATGATCAGGACGCCTTCGCTGGTCCCGAAGTAGGAGCCGAGTCCGGTGTTGAGCGCGGTCATCTCGAGGGTGGCGAGGGGGCCGCCGACGGACTCGAAGGAGATCTGGTAGGGCGAACTCGCCAGCGGTCCGCCACTGCGGCGAATGAGTTGCTCCATTTGCGGCTCTGCCCCACGCATCCGACTGCCAAGCGCTGGGGTGGGCGCCGCGAAGGTGAAGACGCGGCGCAATGAGTCCCCCGCCATCGGCCCGGCGAAGAAGGTCTCGTCGTTCGACGGCGTCACCTTGACGGACTTGGTGTCCTTGCCGCGGCGCAACTGCACGTCCACGGTCTTGTTCGGTTCGAGCGCGCCGATCATCGCGATCAGGCGCACGCCCGGCGGCTCGTCGCCCCGGGCGACCACGGCCTTGCCGGCGAGCTTGGTGATGATGTCGCCGCTCCGGATACCGGCCTTGTCGGCGGGTCCAGCGGGGGTCACGGCCGTGACATACGCGCCCCACGTGTCGGTCTCGCGCGGTCGCGTGTCAATGGTGATGCCGAAGCGGGGCCGGGCGGTGAAGGCGACCATGGCGCGCTCGGTGAGGCGGCGGACGCCATCCTCGACCGCCTGCAGCTGGCCGGTGAGCGCCCGCCCCTGCACCTCGGTCGCACGCTGCTGACTTGCGAAGGCCCGCTCCTGCACGGCGTCCGTCCGTCGGGCGATCTCGGAGTAGCGCTCTGCCTGGCGGCCCATCTCCGCGGCGCGTTCCTGGAGGCGCACTACGCCAACTGTCATCCGCTCGCAGGCCTTCTTCTCCTCGTCGGTGGAGAGCCGCTTGCCATCCACCTTCACGGTGCAGGCCTTGTTCATGATCGTGATGGTGGTATCCTGCGCCGCCACGGGGGTCGCCGCGAGGAGGGCCAGCATCAGTGGGGTCATCGGGGTGCGCGTCATCATTGCTGCTCCGTCAGGGGGACCGCTCAGAGGTCCACGTTGCTGGCCTTGGTGACATGTACTTCCACCAAGGCATTCATCAGCCCAACCCGCTGCCGCCAGAGTTCAACTTCGCGCTCCAGGCGCGCGGCGGGTTCGGCGGTGGCTTGCCGAGCGAGCTCGGCGTCGAGGGCGGCGATCCGATTCTCGAGGTGGATCACGACTTCGGTGGTCGCCCCATCAAGGACGCGCGAGTCCGGCCGAAAGTCGCGCAGGCGCTGCTCAAGCAGTTGCGAGTTCGAGATCGCGGTCTCCAGCTGATCCTCGGCGTCGAGCGTCGGCGGCGCCACGAGGTCACGACCGATCACCGCGAGGAGTAGTGTGGCGGCGATCGCAAGGCCGACGGCCGCGACGCGACGCTGGAAGCGATGCGAGCGATCCCCCTGCCACCGCGCCCGGATCGCGGGAAAGTGGTCACGCGCCGGGGTCATGACGGCAAGCGCCCGAAGGCGCGCGGTCCGCTGGTGAAGCCGGTCCAGCTCCCCCTGGCACTCGGCGCAGGTGGCCACGTGGACGTGCGCGTCGGCGAGGGCCGGCTCGCTGCGATCGCCGTCGCGCAGGGCGACCAGTTGGGCCATCGTCAGGTGGGGGATCATGTCAGGGCTTCCTCGCCGAGCCAGTTGCGCAGGCGCTGATGGGCGCGGGCGAGTTGGGACTTCGAGAACGACGCGGTTTTCCCCATCTGGGCGCCGATCTCGTCGTGGGTGAATCCTTCCACGTCGTGGAGCCAGACCACAGCGCGGGCGGTGTCGCTCAGCCGCTCCAGGGCGGACTCGAGGTCCATCCGAAGGGCATGCGAGGCCTGCTTGGCGGGGGCGAGCTCGTCGTGGAGGTCGTCGGTGTCGCGGTACTTGTTGCGCCGGAGGCGCATCAGGGCCTTGGAGGAGGTCACCGTCCGGATCCAGCCCCAGATCGAGCCATCGCCACGGTAGTTGCGAATACTCCGACATACCTCGAAGAAGGTCTCCTGCAGTACATCCTCGGCGTCTTCCGTGGTGCGGCAGATGCGCCGGGCGAGGTGGTAGGCCGGCGTGCTGTAGGTCTGGTAGAGCGCCTCCAGGGCGACCGGATCACCCTGCTTGGCCCGGGCGATCACCGTGTCGGCATTGGGAAGCGTCATCGCATCCATCGTCGTGGCTCGTGTCATGGTAGCAGTATAGATGCAGGGAGGGGTGGGAGGGTCGCAACGCCTCGAGGACCGAGGGCCATGGACCGATGCGTGCTTCCCCGTCCCCGGTCCTCGGTCCCCGGTTAAATTGGAACGAATCCCACACCGGAGCCCCTCCCCAATGCTGTCCCCGAAGCTGCAAGCCGCACTGAACGCCCAGATCAACCTCGAGATGGCCTCGTCCTACTCCTATCTGGCCATGGCGGCCCATTTCGAGGCCAACTCCCTCCCCGGCATGTCCAACTGGATGCGCATCCAGGCGGCGGAGGAGCACACCCACGCGATGAAGCTGTTCGATCACATGTGCGACCGTGGCGGCAATGTCGTGCTGCAACCGATCGGCCAGCCGAATCATGATTTCGCGTCGCCGCTCTCGGTGTTCGAGTCGGCGTTGCATCATGAGCAGACGGTGACCACGGCGATCAACAATCTCTACGCCCTGGCGCAGGCGGAGCAGGATTATCCGTCGCAGGTGATGCTGCAGTGGTTCATCAACGAGCAGGTCGAGGAGGAGAAGAACGCGATGACGGCAATCGACCAGTTGAAGATGGCCGGCGGCAACCCGTCCGCCATCCTCATGCTGGACCAGATGTACGGCGCGCGGACGCCGGAACCCGCTGGCAGGGGAGCATAAGATGCTGAAATGGATCTTGGGTGGCGCGGTGCTCATCATCCTCGCCTTGGCGGGGACCTGCTACTACGGCTACAGCAAGCTGACCGGTGGGGGCGACACCGTCGCGATCACCATGGGGGCCTCGCCGGAGCGCGTCTTCGCCACGCTGACGACCCCGGACTCGATGGCGCTCTGGATGACCAGCTCGCGTCTGGAATCGCCGACCGGCGGCGCGATGCTCGCCGTGGGTGACACGCTGCGCTTCCGCGGCCCGACCACGGGTCAGGACACGACCGGCACGGTCGTCACCGGCGACTGGGTCGTGCGCGAACTCAATGCCCCGACGCTGATCGTCATCGAGATGCTGGGCGACGCCGCGGACGGCAAGGTGATGATCACTCGCCGCGACTCGCTCGTCGCCGTCGGCGACTCGACGACGATCTACTCCACCTTCACGGCTCCGCTCTTCGATTCTCTCTCCACCACCGTCCGCGACCGCAGCAAGGTCGGCGGCTCGACCCTCGGCAGCGCGTCGAAGATGATCATCGGCGTGATGCGGATGACGACGGAGGAGGAGTTCAAGGGGTTGAAGAAGCGGGTGGAGGGGAGGTAGCTGTTCGTCGTGGGTTGGTAGTCGTTGGTCGCCAGGGGTGAAAACCGTCATCCCGAGCAACGCGCGGGATCTGCGTGATAGTCAATACGCAGGTCCCTTACTTCGTTCGGGATGACACGTCTCCGGCACCTGCCGATCTACGACTCACGACTCACGACTAACTGATCGGCCCGCTATTCCCGACAATCTGAATCGGCACATTCGACGACTTCCCGCGGGCGCTCGCCGTGATCGTCACGTTCCCGGCCGCGATGGCGGTCACCACGCCGCTTGGGCTGACGACGGCGAAGTTCGTGTTGGAGCTGGCCCAGGTGACAACCGGTGCGGGGTCGCAGTTCATGGCGGTCACTTGGACCTGCAGCGTCCCGAGGTTGCCGACCGTGATGGTTTGCGGCGCTTGGGTAATGGCGACGTTGCTGACCTCGCAGACTGGGTCGCCGCCGGTCGGATCGTCGTCGCCGCAGGCGGAGAGTGTCGTGGCGGCGAGCGCGAGGGCCACAAGGGGGCGGAAGCGGGGCATGAGGTTCTCCTGAGAGAGAGCGCGGTTAGGTCTGAGCGGGAATGATGGGGGAGACGTCGGGCGTTCGGGAGGGGGACACACGCGCGGGGATCAGGGAATGGTAAGGAGGTGCAAGTGGGGGACGCTGGTCGATCAAGGCCCCCGACCCGGCGGATGGGCGGCCTCGCCGAGTGTGCGCCCATAGCGTTCCACGATCGCGGCCCGCCCGACCGTCCCCAGCACCCGGCCGCTGCTCGCCTCGACCACCGGGAGGGCTGCCACGCCCAGCGCCCCGAGCCGCCGTACCACGTCGAGGAGGGGAAGGGCAAGCGTGAGGGCTTCGGTTGGCGACGCGATGTCGCGCGCCGTGAGCTCGGGATCCACCGCCATGTCACCGCGGACGAGGTCGCCGAGGTCTCGCAGCGTCAGCACGCCGAGGAGGCAGCGCGTGGCGTCGACCACGGGATACACGCTCTGCTCGGAGAAGGCGAACCGCCGCACCAGCGTGACGACCGATTCATCCCCTTGCACCACAATTGATCGCCGATCGATGGCATCCGCCACTGTCAGGCCACTCAACCGGTCCCGATCCATGCCATGTTCGAGGTGAATCCCTCGGCGAACCAGCCAGCCGCTGTAGAGGTTCTCAGGCTGGAGGCGTCGGGCCACCACCATCGCGACTGCCGTCGCCAGCATGAGCGGGAGCATCAGGGCATAGTCGTCGGTCATCTCGAAGACGAGCAGGATCGCCGTGAT
>JBBRGR010000110.1:0-6213 GCA_038223815.1 Gemmatimonadales bacterium | reverse complement strand
AGCTGACCGAACGCCTCCGGGCGCTGGATCCGGATCAGATGACGCCGATGGAGGCGCTGCAGGAGCTGGCGAGACTGAAGGCGGCGCTATAGCGAGCACAGGGCGACCCGCTGAGCCGGTTGGTGAAAACCTCGCGTGTAGAGGTCACACCCATCACTCTTGAGGTCCTTCATGTGGTATCGCCTCCTTCTGCTTGCCAGCTTCTGTGCCGCGTGCGGCGCCTCCACCACGCCTCCCACAAGCCCACCCCCGCCACCGCCCGTCGCGGCGAGCGTTTCTGTCACCCCAACCACCATGGACTTGACCGTTGGTGCCACGGGCACAGCCACGGGCATCGCCCGCGATGCCGGTGGGAACGCCGTAGCCACGACAATCGTGTGGCAATCGAATGCGCCAGCGGTGGCGACCGTCAACGGTAGCGGCACCGTTACCGCCGTCTCGCCAGGCAATGCCGCGATCACCGCCACGGCAGGCTCGGCCTCGGCGAGTATCTCTGTCACGGTTGCAGTGCCGCCTCCCGCCCCGGTCGCGTCGGTTACCGTGACTGGCTCCTCGGGGGAGCTCGAAATCGGGCGCACCACCACCCCGCGATGCCCAGGGTATCGCACTGAGCGGACGCACCATCGCCTGGAGCAGCAGCGCGCAGGCGGTCGCAACCGTCAGCCCCACCGGGGTGGGCACCGCCGTCGGGACGGGCACAGCAACCATCACCGCAACCTCAGAAGGACAGTCGGCTGGCGGGACCGTCAAGGTCGACACGCGCACCGGTTTTCTGACGGCGATCGTGGACTCGGTGCGGCAGGCCTACGATTTCCCGGCGCTGGCGGCGACCAGTGTGACGCGCGACGGTGGAACCTTCGGAATGGCGGCCGCAGGGCGTCGACGGGTGAGCCTCAACATCCCTGTGACGACGTCCGACCACTGGCATATCGGCTCCAATCTGAAGGCGATCACGGCGCATGTGGCGGGCATCGCGGTCCATGCCGGGGCCATCTCCTGGACCACGACACTGGAGCAGGCATACCCGGAGTTCGCCGGGACGATGCGCCCGGAGTACAAGAACGTCACCCTGCGTCAATTGCTCGGCCACCTCGGCGGGATCATCCCCAACGTGAACAATCCCGCCGTCCCCGGGGGAGGATCGTTGACGAGCCAGCGGGCCAACATCGCGGGCTGGGCAACCTCGCTCGCCCCGACCGGCGCGGTTGGATCGTACACCTACTCCAACGTCGGCTTCATGATCGCGGCCAACATGGTTGAGCGGGCAATGGCAATGCCCTGGGAGGATGTGATGCAGACCCGCCTGCTTGCCCCCCTAGGGATCACGGGGTTCGGTTGGGGAGCAGCACCCTTCGGCCCCAATCAGAACCCCATCGGCCACCAGTATTCAGGCGGCACGTGGGTCGAATGGCCCGGTCTCGACAATCCTCCCTACCTCTCGGCCGCCGGCCGAACCCACTGGACCCTCGAGGGCTGGGGCAAGGTGATCCAGGAGATCATGCGCGCAGATCAAGGACAATCCGTGCTGGTCAGTCAGGCGGTGACCCGGGTCAACACCACGGCGCAGATCACGACGGGCCCCGGCGCGGGTTCTGCCTCCGGCGCCTTTGTCACTGGGGGAAACTGGACCGCGGGTGGACGCGCGGTGACCCACGACGGCAGCAACACCGTCAACTTCGCCCGGTTCCAGATTGCCCTCGATCGCGGGGTCGCAGTCCTCACGGTCGCGAACGGGGATGACCCGGTCCCTGGACGATCCAACAATGCGATGGCCGCGTTGTCCAATAGACTTTGGGTTTACTACGATCGCCACCGGTAGCCTGGAGGAGGCGGATCGAGCATCGATCCGCCTCCTGTGGTAACCACCTATATGTATTATGTTGGTTACATGGCCCAACCAAAAAGTGGCATCGGTGGTATCGCCTGTATCGATTTCGCCAACGGCGCGGAACTGCCCGAGCCGGTGGATAACCTGCCGGCCGCGCGCGCCGTGGCACGTTTCCGGACGGCAATCCACAGGCTCCTCCGGGCGGAGGCTCGGGGTGAGGGGGCCTCGGAGGGCGACCTGCTGGCACTCAACCGCATCCTCCGGCACGGTCAGAACCACCGGGGGGTCCTGCCCGCGGTGCGCGGCTATGGTTGGGGGTGGCTGGCCGAGGGGAGCGAGGTCGATCGCCTCCTCTGGCCGGTCGCCTGGTCGGCGGCGCTCCTCCTGACGGGCCCCGATCTGGCCCGACTGAAGTGCTGCGACGGCTGCGGCCGACCCTACTTCGACGCCTCTCGCAACCGGTCACGACGGTGGTGCGACATGCAGGGGTGCGGCAATCGCGCAAAGGTCGCCCGTCATCGATCCGCCCGGTGACTCGTCCCCACATGCGGAATGACTACATTACCGGAATGTCCGTGATCCGACACTTCGTGCGAGCCTCGGTCGGCTCCCTCGTGGTCCTCGCGGTGGCCTGCACTGCCGAGGCGCCTGCGGCCGAGTTGCGTGCGGCCCGCCCGATCGCCGGTGGACCGGAGATCCCTTACCCGCCGGAGCTCTTCGCCAAGCGGGTCGAGGGCGAGGTCCTCCTTTACCTCGTGGTCGACTCGGCCGGCATGGTCGTCCGTGATTCGACCCGGATCGCCACCACCTCGGGACAGCCCGACTTCGACGCCGCCGCGATGGCCGCCGCCCCGGGGCTCAAGTTTCACCCCGCTACGCGCAATGACACCGCCGTGATGGCGCCGATTCAGGTGCCGATCCGGTTCCGGCTACCGGATTCGCTGAAGACGAATCGATGATCGATCATTGATGACCGATGATCGCCCCCCCACGTGGACTCGCCGATGACCCGCCACCTCGTCGCCGCATTGCTCATCGCCGCTGCCCCACTCTCGGCCCAGAATGCTGCGGTCCGCACCACCGCCGAACGGGCCATCCTCGCCGCCGACTTGCGGCGCGATGTCTCCTACATTGCCTCGGATGCGCTGCTGGGACGCGCAACACCGTCGCCCGGCTTTGACAGCGCCGCCGCCTATGTGGCCCGTGAGCTCAAAGCGCTCGGCGTGAAGCCCTTCGGCGACACCGGCGGCTACTTCCAGCACTATTCGCTGGCGCACTCGGTGCTCGACACCGCGGCCACCCGCGCGACCATCGGCGGCACCGCGCTCGCATGGGGCCGCGACGTCCGCGTCACGTCGTTCGTGGCGCCGGGGACCCGCGAGGGTGCGGTGCTCTACGTGGGCCAAGGGTTGCGGGTGCTGAAGCGCGGCCTCGATCCGTACGCCGGCCACGATGTACGCGGCACGTGGCTGCTCGTCCATCCGAGGACCGGCCCCGCGCGCGCCCTCACCACCGACACCCTCGGCATCCTCGGCGTGGACTACACGACCGTGCAGGAGGAGGCCCGCGCACGAGGCGCCCTCGGGATCCTCACTATCGCCGCGACCCCGGTCCTCGGTGGTGGGCGCGGTGGCGCGGTGCAATCACGCGACCTCGTGCCATCCGTCGGACGTGCCTACGCGCCCTATCCCCTCCCCCAGCTCGCCATCGCACGCGCTGCGCTGAGTGGACTCGTGGGCGATGCCGCCATGACCGCGCAGCTCGTCACCGCCGACTCCACTCGCAACTACCCCGCGTCGTTCGTGCTCGGCACGGGCATGCTGCGCGTGGATCTCGTGGCGAGTACCACCACCATCCGCCCCTACAACGTCGTCGGCTTCATCGAAGGGACGGACCCCGCAGTCAAGGATGAGTGGATCGCCATGGCCGCGCACCTCGATGGAGCCGTCGGGCGTGGCGTGAACGCCGCCGGGGACTCGATCTTCAACGCTGCCGATGACAACGCCTCCGGGAGTGCCGGGGCGCTCGCCATCACGCGTGCCCTGATGCAGGGGCCGCGTCCGCGTCGCTCGGTCCTGCTGATCTGGGATTCCGGCGAGGAGACCGGCCTCTGGGGTGCGCGCCACATCGCGTACGGCGAGCTGGGCCGGAAGATCGTCGCCATCGCCAACGTCGACATGATCGGTCGCTCGCGGGCGCCAGGGACCAACATCCTCGGCGAAGATCAGCTCACCCCGCCCGGGGTGATCTACATCACCGGTCCGCGAGTGCTCAGCACGCAACTCGAGGCCGTGGTCATGCAGGTGGAGCGCGAGTATCCCTGGATCGCCTTCGATCGGAGCAGCGAGGATCCGAACCATGAATCGTTCTACCCCCGCACCGATGCCTCGCCCTACGTCGAGAACGGCATCCCCTACCTCGGCGTCCGCAACGGTCGCCACGGTGACTACCACCGGCAGACGGACGAAGTGAGCAAGCTCGACATCACCAAGATGGAGGCGACGTCGCGGGCGCTGTACGCCATGCTCTGGCACACCGCTGATGGCGCGGTCCGGCCGCGCATGGACAGGCCACTGCCGAAGACCCTCTGGTTTGTGACCCCGCGGTAGGGGTGAGGGGTGAGGGGTGAGGGGTGGACGCATGAGCCGATCCCGAGGCATCGTGCGCATGCAGAGGTGGACTCCCTCCTCAGGACCTGCCCGATGCGCCGTCTGCCCTGTTTCCTCCTTGCCGCACTTCTTGCCGCCTGCAGCAGCCCGACCTCCGCTCCGATCACGCCGCCGCCGCCGCCACCATCGCCCCCCGCAGTCGCGACCGTTACGCTGACCCCGCCGACGACGACGCTCGCCATCGGCGGCACGCAGGCACTCACCGCGACCCTCCGCGATGCAGCCGACCTTGCGCTCTTCGGCCGCACCATCGCCTGGCAGACGAGTGATGCGACCGTGGCGACCGTCTCCGGCAGCGGGCTCGTCACCGCGGTCGCGCCCGGCGGTCCGATCACCATCACCGCCACCAGCGAGGGCAAGAGTGGCACGGCGCAGGTCACGGTCTCCCCGCCCGCACTGACCCCGGTGAACTCCGTGGCGCTCACGGGTGGTGCCGCGACGATCACGACCGGTGCCACGACCACCTTCACGGTCACCCTGCGCGACGCCGCCAACCTGGTCCTCAGCGGCCGCGCCGTGGTCTGGACGACCAGCAGTGCGGCGATCGCAACCGTCTCGCAGGCCGGCGTCGTGACCGGTGTCTCGGCCGGCGGTCCGGTCACCATCACCGCGACCAGCGAAGGGCGGAGCGGGACCGCCCAAGTGACCATCACGGCGCCGGCTGTCGCGCTCACGACGGATACCTTTGGCGCCGAGGCGTTTCACACCTGTCAGTTGCTCCAGGGCACGGGGCCGATTGTCTATTGCAACGGCGAGGGGCAGTTCGGGCAACTCGGACGCAATGCGGTGGTCCCCATGCAACTCACGCCATTGCAGTTGGTTGGCAGCTTCTCGTTCGCCAAGGTCTATGTCGGCAATTTCTTCACCTGCGGCCTCACCGCCGCGGGCGCGGCCTGGTGCTGGGGTCGTGGCGTCCAAGGCGCCATCGGCAATGGCAGCAACACCGATCAGCTCTCGCCGGTCGCGGTGAGTGGTGGTCGGACCTACACGCGGATGTTCCTGGGATGGGGTGGTGCACTCTGCGCGCTCGAGGCCTCGGGAGCGGCCTGGTGCTGGGGCCAAGGTGGCAGCGGCGAGCTGGGCAACGGCATCTCGGCGAATCAGTTGGTGCCGGTCGCGGCGGCGCCCGGAATGACCTTCGCCTCGCTGGCGGTGACCGCGTTCACCACCTGCGGCCTCACTGCGGCGGGGACGGCGTGGTGTTGGGGATCGAACCTCCTGGGGACGATCGGCAACGGCGCTACTGGCGGCAATGTCCTCGCCCCGACCCAGGTGAGCGGAGGGCACCAGTTTGCCGAAATCACCGGGGGCGACCAAGCCTTCTGTGGCCGCAAGACCGATGGCACCGTGTTCTGCTGGGGCTTCAATAGTGAGGGCCAGCTGGGCGACGGCACCACCACCAACCGGAGCGCACCGGTCGCGGTGACGACGCCACAGCGCTTCATCCGGCTCGGCGGCGGACGTGGCGGCGTCTGTGGCCTGACCGCTGCCGGCGCAGCGTGGTGCTGGGGAGCGTTCATGGGCAACGCCACGACACCGCAACTCGTGCCGGGTGGACGGGTCTTCAGCGAGATCGATGTCGGCGGCGAACACGCCTGCGGCCGCGAAGGGGCCTTCATCTACTGCTGGGGGGCGAACGGCTCCGGCCAGCTCGGCAATGGCACCACCACCGACAGCGCGATCCCCGTGCGAGCGACGATCTTCACCTGAGGGGGG
>JBBRGR010000109.1:0-6286 GCA_038223815.1 Gemmatimonadales bacterium | reverse complement strand
CAGCGTCAGGCGCGGGTCGAGCCGGTCGAGGGTCGCCAGGACGGTGTGCGGATCGACGTTGTCGAGCACGGTCAGCGTCGGCCACCCGTCGCGGCGGTCCGCGCTCCACTCATTCCACGCCGCAGGCTTGGTGGCGCTGAGCATCGCCCTGGCACCGAGCGCCGAGCCGCCGATTCCGAGGATCAGGAGGTGCGCGTAGCGGCCGCGGCGCTCCGCCGCCCAGGCCTCGATCAACGCCACCACGCCCGGCTGCTGCCCCAACCCCATAAAGCCGTACTCGCCGGCCGCTCGCCGCTGCCGCACCTCGGCCTGCACCGCCGGGAATCGGGCGGCCAGCGTGGCGGCGAGCGCCGGATCGAGACCGTGGACGCCATCGAGCGCGTCGCGGAACATGAGGGAGGGGTCGAGGCGCATGGGATGATCCCAAATTGTGAGGGGCCCGCAGGAGCGCAGCATGCCGCGCCCGCATCAGATTGTCGTGATGCCCATTTTAAATTGTCGCGATGCCCGCCGGGGCGCAGCCTGCCGCGCCCGTTTCAGATCTCAATGCGCATCCCATCATAGCCCGGCGCGATCCCCGGCGGGAGGCGCTCGAGCAGCTCCGCATGGCCGGTCTCGTGGGTCAGGTGCGTCAGCAAGGTGCGTTCGGCGCCGATGTCCTGGGCCACCTCGACCGCCTCCTCGATGGAGAGGTGCGTGGGGTGCTCGCGCCACCAGAGCGCGCTGAGGACCAGGACACGTACGCCGCGGAGCAGGGCCCGGGCCGCTGGCGGGACGCGCTTGACGTCGGTGAGGTAGGCCACCGGCCCGATCCGGTAGCCGTATACCACGGCGTGACCATGCTCGAACGCGATCGGCCGCACGGCGACCCCGGCGATGGTGATCGGGGCGACGGCGCCGATGGCCTCGAGCGTGAGGCGGGGTTTGGATGTGCCGGCATGCGGCACCACGCCAGCATCGAAGATGTAGTGAAAGGCGGTCCGGAGGTGCTCCGCGGTGGCCGGTGGCGCGTACACCCGAAGCGGCGCGTGCTGGAGCAGGGAGAAGGAGCGGAGGTCGTCGATTCCGTGGACATGGTCCGCGTGCTCGTGGGTGTAGAGCACGGCGTCGATCCGCTCGGTGCCCGCCCGCAGCAATTGGAGTCGCAGCTCGGGTGGGGTGTCGATCAGGATCGTGCTTCCCCCCACCTCGATCAGCGCGCTCGTCCGGGTCCGCTGGTCGCGCGGGTCGTCGGACCGGCAGACCGCACAGGCACAGCCGATCTGGGGGACGCCCATCGAGGTGCCGGTGCCGAGGAGGGTAAGCCGCATCCCCCTAAAGTGTCTCGACTTTGAGCAGGTTGGTAGTGCCCGGCACGTCGAACGGCACCCCGCAGGTGACGACCACCCGGCTCCCCTCACGCGCGATGCCGCGCGCGACCAGCTCCGCCTTCGCCACCTGCCACATCGGATCGTAGTTCGTGAGGTGGGGCATCATCACGGGAACCACGCCCCAGACCAGGCCGAGTTGGTGGTAGGTCTCGGGCTCGGCCGTCAGCGCCAGAATTGGCACCTTGGGGCGGTAGGAGGACACCGTGCGAGCGGTAAAGCCGCTCGAAGTGAAGCAGACGATAGCGGCTGCCTGCATCAGCTCGGAGGCCGCGGAAACGGCGACGGCAATGGCGTCTTCGGTCGGCGTCGCTCCAGCCTCGGTCCTGGCGACGTGCGGGGCAGGCAGGGCCCAGCGACGGCGCTCCCCCTCGGGCGGGCGGAGGCGCTGCGCCTCGACCTCGCGGGCGATCCGATCCATCGCCCGCACCGCCTCGAGGCCCGAGTTGCCCACCGCCGTCTCGGCCGAGAGCATCACCGCATCGGTGCCGTCGAGGATCGCGTTGGCCACATCGGAGGCCTCGGCGCGGGTCGGCCGGGGGTTGGTGATCATCGATTCGAGCATCTGGGTCGCGGTGATCACCGGCTTCCCGTGGCGATTGGCGCGCGAGATGATCCGCTTCTGCACCAGCGGGACCTGCTCGAACGGCAGCTCCACGCCAAGATCGCCCCGCGCAACCATCACGCCGTCCGATGCCTCGAGGATGCCATTGAGATTGTTGACCGCGGTGTCCTTTTCGATCTTCGCAATGAGACGGACCGACTTCGGGACGATCGCCCGGAGCCCCTCAACGTCCTCGGGGCGCCGGACGAAGGAGATGCCGATGTACTCGACGCCGAGCGCCATGACCCGAAGCACTTCCTCGCGGTCGTGCTCGGTGACCGCAGGCGCGGAGACGTCGATCCCCGGGAGATTCATCCCCTTGTTGGCTTTGAGCAGCCCGCCGTAGCGAACCCGCCCCTCGACCCGGTCACCGTGCACACCGATGACATCTACCGCCAACAGCCCGTCGTCCAGGAGGATCCGGGACCCAAGCACCACATCGCCCGCGAGCTCAGGGTAGGTGGTCGGGATATCCCCCGCCTCGGCGCTGTCCTCCGGCGCGAACACGACCTGCTGCCCGGGGGTGAGGGTGATCGGCTCCGGGAGCTTTCCAACGCGGATTCGCGGACCGTGCAGGTCCACGAGGATTCCGGTCGGGATGCCACGGTCGGCGCGCACGGCCTGGATCCGCCGAATCCACTCATCGCGCACCGCCGGACTGCCATGCGAGGCGTTGATCCGGACGACGTTCACCCCGGCATCGAAGAGGGCGTGCATCCGCTCGACGCTGTCCCAGGCGGGACCGAGCGTGGCGACGATTTTCGTGCGGCGAATCAAATGGTCAGCGGACATCAGAGGGTGTTACTCCAGGCAAGGTGGCCGACCCAGTCGGTGGCGTCGGCGTGCAGCGCTGGGGCAATGGTATCGGGAGCGAGCGCTGTGGCAAAGTCGGGGAGGGGAATCAGGGACGCGCACCCATCAAAGGTACTAGTGCCCGCGGCCAGAGAGAACCCGAAATATGTCGCGTTGGGGTCACGAACGCACAAGAAATGTGGACTGTGGACAAACGGTTCTTCACATCCGCGGTCTCACGGAATGGCTCCAGAAAAGGAACACCCTGCGAGCGTCCGCTCATTTGTCAACATCACGATTTCACACATGTGCCGTGACGCGATCGTCGCAAATCGATTCCACACATCTGTGGATTGGAAAACTTCTCCACAGGAGATTCTGGGGAGAACCAACGTTGGACAGGGCTAAGTGGCGGCATCGCAACGGTATCAGGCATGCGCTGGTTTTCCACTTGGCGCGGAAATCATAACTCCATGTTCAACAATCGATTCACAGCGGAGATTGATGTGGAAAGTTAGCAGTGAAACGTCGTCCAGGGGCGTGGCTGTGCCGCATCAGGTCTCCAGGTTCCATCGGAGGATGGTGCCCTGTTTGCTCCGACTTCGGTCGCACCATAGATTGCGGATGGTTGATCATTCTTTACGGGAGCGTATTGCGATGGGCCTAGATCTGGTCGGGGCGGCGGAGCGTTTTGGCGGGGCAGTCACGGTGGTCGATGGTCATGTGGAAATCTCGAATCCTGCCGTGCTGCAGTCCGAGGCCACCGATCGGTTGGTGTGGTCGGCCGTCTTCGGCGATGACGCTGAGCGCGGTTCGGCGCGTGCCCTGCTCTGGGAGTTGGGGCAGGCGATCGGGGCCCGTCCGGCCTCCATCCACGACCTCTATCTGGCCCGAGGACGGGGGGAGTGCGGCGGCTTTACCGTCCCGGCGATCAACATCCGGATGCTCACCTATGACACCGCTCGAGCCGTATTCCGTGCCGCCCAGGCATGCAATGGAGGGGCTATTCTGATTGAGATCGCCCGATCGGAGATTGCCTACACCGAGCAGCGCCCGGCCGAGTACGTCGCCGTGATCATCGGCGCCGCGCTCCGCGAGGGGTACTTCCACCCGCTTTTCATTCAGGGTGACCACTGTCAGGTGAACGCCACCAAGTACGCCGCGAATCCGCCGGGCGAGGTGGACGAGGTCAAGAAGCTGATCGGCGAGGAAATCGCGGCCGGTTTCTTCAACATCGACGTCGACACCTCGACGTTGGTGGATCTCTCCTTCCCGACGCTCGAGGAGCAGCAGCGCACCAACTTCGAACGCGCCGCCGAAATCACCCAGTTCATCCGCGACCGCGAGCCAGATGGGGTGACCATCTCGGTTGGCGCGGAGATCGGCGAGGTCGGGCACAAGAACTCGACCGTGGAGGAGCTGCACGCCTTCATGCAGGGGTTCAACCGGGCGTTGGCGGCGAAGGGGGACTATGTCGGCATCAGCAAGATCTCGGTCCAGACCGGGACCTCCCACGGCGGCGTGGTCCTCCCGGACGGGAGCATTGCGGGCGTGCAGCTGGACATCGAGGCGCTTGAGGCCCTCTCCACGGCGGCACGGGAGGACTACGGAATGGGTGGAGCGGTGCAGCATGGGGCCTCGACGCTCCCCGGGAATGCCTTCGGCAACTTCCCCCGGGTCGAGGCCGTCGAGATCCACCTCGCCACCAATTTCCAGAACATCGTCTGGGATCACCCGGCGCTCCCCGCCGAATTGCGCGCTCGGGCCTACCAGTGGCTCGACGAGAACGCCCAGTCCGAGAAGAAGAGCGGCGATTCGGCGGAGCAGTTCTATTACAAGGCGCGGAAGAAGGCGATCGGGCCGTTCAAGCGGGAGATGTGGTCCCTTCCGGCCGCGGTTCGTCAGCAGATGAGTGCGGACCTCGAGAAGACCTTTACCTTTCTCTTCGAGCAGCTGCATGTGACGGGGACGGCCGATCTGGTTCGTCGTTTTGTCACCGCTCCGTCCCTGGCACACGGGGCGCTTACCCATGCCGGGGCCCTCGCCGAGGACGACCCTGACGCCGGCGAGTAAGGCCGGTCGGAGGATACCGATGCGCAATGACGAGCACGACATCACCTATATCGAGCAGGACAGTGGCTCGACCGCCAAGTGGTTTCTCTTTGGTGCCGTCCTGGGCGCCGGACTGGGGCTGCTGTTCGCGCCGCAGTCCGGCGAGCGGACCCGCCGCGAGATCAGCCGGCGTGCCAAGCGGCTGCAGCAGGACGCTGAGGACTCCTTTGACGACGTGGTGGAAGAGGTGGGGAATCGCGGGCGGAAGGCAAAGGCTCGCGTCGAGGAGTGGGCCGAGGATGTGGCCGACGAGGTCCGCGAGGGGCGCCGGACCATCGAGCGCACCGCGAACTCGGCGCGTGACGAGCTCGAACGGCGCCTCGCGGACGCTCGGGCCCGCCGTCGGGCGGCGGTGACCACGGTCACCGCGGACCACGACGACGAGGATGATGGCGAGGACGGCCCGGGCTGAAGAAGCACACGCCCGAGCCGCCCCCACTGCTCGACGAAAGCCCGCCCACCAGCGGGCTTTCTGGCGTTGCGCCGCAGGGGAGTTTCCTCGGCGCGTTCCTCGCGGCACTCGACCGCTCCAATATCCCGCTGCTCTCGTCCGCGCTGACCTTCGATGCCATTCTGGCGCTGATCCCCTTCGGGGTCCTCCTGATCGCCGGTCTCGGCATGCTGCTCGACCGCACCGACTATTTCGGCATGCTTGATCCCGGTGCCCTGATCGCGAACTTCCTGCCGCGTTCCAACGGGGCAGACGGCGGCGCACCGTTCGCGCTGGTCGCCGGGATCCTCGAGAAGATCCGAGGTTTCCGCAGTTCGGTGACCTGGGTGGCGATCCCGGCCTTCCTCTGGTTCTCGACGCGGATGTTCTCCGCGGTCCGCGCCTGTCTCTCCAACATCTTCCACGCCCAGGGGCCGCAGATGCCCGGCGGGTACGTCGTCTCCTACCTGATCGGGTACGTGGTCGGGAAGGGACGCGACCTGGTGATGGTGCTGGTGGTGCTCTCGCTGGCCCTGATCAACACCCTCCTCTCCGGCGGGATCGCGGTGCTGACCGGGCAGGGGATCTATCTCGAACCGCCCTGGACCTTTCTCGTCTCCGGCTTCGGGGTGATCGCCGGGGAGTTCGTGGCGCTCGCATCTGGCGTGGCGCTCTTCGTGACGCTCTATCGGTACGCCTCGCCACGACGCCTCAGCTGGCGCGGCTCCCTGCTGGCCGCCGCCGTCTCCACGGCGGGTTTCGAACTCGCCAAGCGCCTCTTCGGGCTCTATCTGGCACGGGCCGCGACCGGCACGCAGTTCGCGATCGACGTGAACATCGGCGCGCTGCTCCTGCTGATCCTCTGGCTCTGGTATATGTCGCTGGTCTTCCTGATCGGGGCGACGGTGGCGCAGGTGTGGGAGGGGCGGCGGGGCGGCGCGTCGTAGGGGCGCAGCATGCTGCGCCCCTACAAGCGCCCCG
>JBBRGR010000108.1:0-6343 GCA_038223815.1 Gemmatimonadales bacterium | reverse complement strand
CGGGGACGGCCAACATCGTATCGTCCTGCATCGGGTGTACTCCTCGTCGGAGGGCTGCTTCAACAGCCCGTTGGTGAAGGGAATTCACCGACAAGGATGCACCCGATTTTCACTTTTCTACAGCTATAGGGACATTACCCGCCGAAGCACGAACTACTTCACCTGCCAACTAATTCATCTGTCTCAAGGGATCCCATCCAAGCTACACCACCCCGGTGACAAACGGCCCGCCACCGCCGCCACCCCGCCGCCTTTCAGGGGCGGGGCAAGCCCAGCGACCCTCGACCACCCGGAGGCCTCCCTGCGGCGCCGAGCCATCTCCCCGCTTCTCTCCGCTCGAAGGGAGCTCCATCTCGCCACCACGCACCGTCAACCAACGCCAACGGTCGAGCAACCAACGCCAACGGTCGAACACGCCGCGATACAGCCGAATCCCGGGCCGCAACGGTCTCGCATCGCCGCACCACAGCCGAACAACCGATCGCCACAGCGGACCAACACCTCATCACGGCCGATCACCCCACAAAATGGCCGCCCATCACCCTGACACACCCCTTCATCGCCCCGATGCGCTGTGCCATCCTATGCAACCAGGGGCCCCCTCGACCACCGCGCCGCACAGCACGCGCATCGGGCCGAACAGCAGCGTCGAGCGCACTGTTCTCGGGTCGCCACTGTCCACAAATGCGGACAGTCGGCGTTGACGCGTGAGCGCAATCCGCCCTCAAGGCGCCTCGGGGACATCGTGCGGATCACCTTGCGGCACAATGGTTTGCGGCCGGTTTGGGGACGCCAGGCAGGGCCACGTTTCAGCCGTGGCACGTCGGTCGCGCAAGGGAGGAGGTCGCCCGAGGTCGGGAGCGCGGGCGGCACTCACTCGAACATCACCGTGCCATTGTGTCCCGACCCGCGTGTCACCAGCAGGGGGTATCCCATGATCGCCGTGCCTCGTCGTATGCTGTCGATGGCCACTCGCGTCCTCGACTTCTCGCAGGCTCACCCGGCCACCGATGTCGGC
Source organism: Gemmatimonadales bacterium (assembly GCA_038223815.1). Lineage (GTDB taxonomy): Bacteria > Gemmatimonadota > Gemmatimonadetes > Gemmatimonadales > GWC2-71-9 > Palsa-1233. The sequence goes on along the minus strand of JBBRGR010000108.1, from coordinate 5,325 downwards.
CACGTCGCGCTGGTCTCCCGATTCGCGGTGCTTGTCGCCCAAGCCGACGCCCTCGCCATCCGGCAGCACGAGGGGACCATGACCGAGCGGGCCGCCATCAACCGCCGGCTGCAGTTCCGCGATGCGGTGACGCGGCAGTTGCGCCACCTCGTCCAGGTCGCCGAGCACGCAGCTCACCTCACTTGACCTCGAACTCCGCCAACATCCCATGGGCCGCCTTGGGACGCCCATCCGAGCCCGGCGTGAAGTCGAGCACGGCATACCGGCCGGGCGCGAAATCGGCGTGCGCCAGGTTCCAGAGGCCGCCGGCCATGGGTGCGATGCCACCGTTGCCCGAGGCAGGAGGCGCGGTGCGCATCCCCCCCATGATCCAGTCGAGCACCCCTTGGGCCGATGCCCCGTCGGCGAGCCGGACGATCACTGCCTCATGCACCGCACTGTCGACGTTCTCAACGAGCAGCGACCGGCGACCGGCCTGCACGGGACCGGAGAGCGCGAAGCCGCTGGCGCTGATCGAGAGCGTCACGTCCGCCTCGGGACGAGGTTGTGCGGATGCCGGCCCGCGTACCGTCAGTGCGTGCCCCATCCCCTTGGTGAGGTGGGTCATCCCGTCGGCTGCCATGACTTCGCAGATCAGGGCATACTCGCCAGGGGCGACGTCCATCGTCACCTCGGTACTCGCGCCGGGATCCGCCCCGTTGGGACCACCAAGGCGGTGGGCCCACGCGGGCAGCGCCGTGGGATCGCTCGCGTGGAGGCTGAGCAACTCCCCCAGCGAGTGTCCCGCGTCGAGCCGGATCAGCTGCGCATGGTGGAACACCTGCCCACCGGCGTTCATGCGGAAGGTGACCCTCCCGGCCTGGACTGCACTGGGAGCTGTGAACGCGTACTCAGCCGTCGTGATCTCGACCACCTGCGGTTCTGGGGAAGCTGGTCGCTCTCCCTCGGGCGACTCCTTGGCACAGGCGCCCAGGATCAGGCCTGCCCCAAGGGCACAGGCGGCTGCGCTACGCATCGACATCGCGACCTCTCAGTTGTTGAATGAATGCATGAACCTACGCTGCCGTCCCGCCCCGCTCAACGGGAGCGCGCGCCACCGAGGCACAGGGCAGGCTTCTCACCGCGTGCTGGGGCAGGGCACTGTCCTCCGCCCATCCAGCGGAAAGACATCCAGCACCTGCCAGGCGCGGTCATCGACCTGCTCGATCAACGAAATCGCCGTGAACGTGATGAGCATTGACGACTGCAGTGTGTCGTAGCGATCAGGGCAACTGCCACTCGCCAGCGGATTGCGAGGATGCGCGAGCGTGATATGCGCCGGGTGCTCACGGACCGCCTCGTTGCCCAGGGCGGCGACACGCAGTCGATGGAATGCCGCATACCCACCGACGCACGGCATCAGCACACCGTGCCCGGCGAACTGCTGCGGCGCGCCGAAGCCGAGGGTGACGGGCTCGGGCCGCAGCGCCGCTGCCCGCAGTCGTTCGAGGGGTATCTCCGGCAACTCGTCCTCGCGACAGAGGGTGACATGCGCCGCGATCAGCCGCCGCTGCACCGGGTCGAGTTGCGCACGCACCGGCTCGATCACCCGCGCTTCCAGCTCCGGCACAAAGAGGGTGAGCTGTCGGCGCGTCGTCACGGCGTACCGTACTCCCAGTGCCAAGGCATCCGCGTGGCGCCGAGGATCGCCTCGGTAAGCGCCGGGTAGAACCGCTCGGCGCGGACATCATTCGAGAGCATCACCAGGCAGCGCTGGCGATGCTCCAGGCAGATGACCATGTTGGCGGTCCAGTCGTTGTGCCCGCCCTTGAAGAAGGCCCGCCCCGCAGTGTCCTGGAAGGTGACGACCCCGAGTCCGGCCGCCAGCTGAATCTCCGTGTTGGCCGGAGTGATCTTCGAAAGCAGTGTCGGAAACTGCTGCGCCGAGGTGATGGGCACCATCGCGCGGGTCAGCTCGGCGCGCGCGTCGGCGGGGAGCCCGACGCCACGGACGATGCCGGCCCAGAGGCGCGCCTGATCGTCGATGTCGGTGTCCATCGAGCCGGCGGCGCTCACGCGGGAGCGCTCGTCGTGCGGCTCGACCGCGCCGTCGATGCCGAAGCCGTCGGCCAGATTCGGCCGGAAGTCCGGCCGCCACTGCATGCTCGTGCGGGTCATGCCGAAACGATCGAAGACGCGCGTCTGCATCTCGCGGCCGACATCGAGGTGGAGCGCCTCTTCCAGCACGAGCTGGGCGATGTACAGCCCCTCGCCAGAGTAGCCGTAGCGTGTGCCGGGGTCGCTGTGGAAGCGCAGCTTCTTGTCGGGCTCGAGCCAGCGGAAGTTGGCGAAGCCGGTGGTGTGCGTCAGCAGCATCCGCATGGTGAGCAGCTTCCAGCGCGGCTCATCGGCGAGATCGTGATAGTCGTCGTACGTCGGCAGCGGACGCGGCAGCAACTCCGCGATCGGTGTGTCCAGCGACAACTTCCCCTCGGCAACCAGTTGCATCACCATGTAGGCAAACGCCGCCTTGGTCAGCGAGGCGCCGTACATGACGGTCTGCGTGGTGAGCGGATCCTTGGCCGCGTTGCGGATGCCGTAGGCGGCGACGTGTACCACCACGCCGCCATCAATCACCGCGAGCGCGAGCCCCTGCACCTGCTCGCGCTGCATCAGCGCCCGCGCCGTACTGTCGATGGTGACGGCGGCAGGGAGGATGTCGACTGCTGCACCAGGCGCACACCCTGCCGCACTCAGGAGCGCCAGGGTCGCGCCGAGGCGTGGAGCGATCGAGGAGTTTCGAGGCATGCACCTTCCGGGGCTGGCGTGGGTCGGCAATGGGCGATACGTCGTGGCATCAGCCTCGCACCCGCACCCACAGTCGGTGCATGACCGGTCGGATGCCGAGATGCACCAACGCGGAGAGTCCTGCGAGCAGCGTGGCGATCGCCGTCGGCAGCACGACGCCAAACGTGAATGTCATCCCGAGCACGAAGCCGAGCACACACTCGGCCCGATAGACCGGCAGGAGCAGGGCGAGCACCAGCATGCCGCGAAACATGAGTCCTGCGACGTCGCTGTGCCCAGTGCTGAAGGCGATCGCGAGCGTCAGGGCAAAGGCGAACGCACCAAGGAAGCCAGCGCGAATGATCTGCGGGATGCGGCTGCTTCGCCATGGGGAGGCGCCGATCCGCCGCTGCACTCTGCCGAGAAGGAACCAGGCCAATGCTGGCAGGAGGAGCAGTCCCCACCAGTTGGAGATGTCCGGGAGGCTGTCGCGATTGAGGATGTGGTGTGCCCGCACGCCGCCATGCAGTGCTTCCCAGCCGAGGTGCGCCAACTCGGCGACGAATGTGGTGGCGGTGCCAAGGCGTTGCAGGCGGGGAGCGGCAGGGTCGTGCGGAGCGTGCATGGCGGTCGCCTCGGGCGTGAGAGTTCCGGGACGTACGCCGTGGTGTTCGCGTTGTTTCAATTCGCAACAACGAGGCACGGTCGCGTGCGCTGTCTCGGGGATCGAGGTCACTCCTCTCTGACTTCCTGCATCTCCCCGTGGCCCAGCGCCACGGGGATCCCGGAGCTCACCCTAGAACCGTACTCCCACCCCCAGGCTGAGGTAGGCGGGGAGCGGAAGTGACTCCCCTCCCTGGGTGCGTGGGACGCCAGCGCGCAGCATCAGTTCGGTGCTGCCGATCGCCACGCCGCTCACCACGCCGAAACGCCAGGTCCCGCCGTTGTCGAGATACCAGCCATCCTTGGCGTCGGGATAGTATTGGTCGCGATACTGTTGCGAGTGGGTGAGGTGCGTGATGACCGCCTTGTCGAAGCCGATCTCCCCTGCCACAAACCATCCCTGCCGGTAGAGCCCGCCGACCGCGCCGAGGTCGGCCCCGAAATTGACCGCCCGGTAGACATCGTTGCTGGTTCCGCGCGTGATCGCGGTGGCGCTGGCCGCCAGGCGCAACCCCCGATGCCGCACCAGTTGCACCTGTCCGCCGAGCCGCACCCGGTAGTCGCGCAGATCGGCCTCGCCGGCCACCACACCGGCCTCCAGACCAAACTGGGCCGTCGCGCCAAAGAGCGAGGTGACCCGATGGTAGCCCAGGCTCGGGACGACGGAGGGATCGACCCCCAAGGTCAGGTGCATGCGCGTCTCGCCGGGCGTGAGGCGAGCCAGGTTCCACTGCCCGCACGCGACGGCGGGGCAGGCACCCAGCAACACGATCGCGGCGACCAGCCCCCGGCTCACGGGGCACCGTGCACGGTGGCGACCGTGAGGAAGCTGCGGATATGCTGCATGACCGCGGCCGTGTGCGTCCAGTGGACATCATGCCCACCTCCCTCGACCACCTTCAGCCGCGCGTCACGGTAGAGCGGCAACTGTTCCTGCTGGAGCGTCGGCCCCAGCACCTCGCTCCGCGACCCCGCGATCAGCAGCACGCGTCCTGGAAAGGCCTGCAGCGTGGTGGTGAAGTCATAGTTGTACCGCCCCTGGGCATCCTGTCCATCTTCCTGCAGATAGCGCCCTGCCTTGGCCCCGTTCCGCCAGGACGGCTCCGCCCCCGGGCCGCGACGCGCGTTGTTGCGCGGCTGCGAACCCCAGGCGCCGACCGTCAATTGGTAATCCATGCGGATGTGGTCGTCGGCCGAGAAGAACTGCGTGCTCCAGAGCATGTCGTTCAACCACTCGCGTACCACGTTCAAGTCGTACAGGTCGCCCTGGATTCGCTCGAAGGTGCTGCCGCGGAGCGGACCCGTCTCGATCAGGACTGCCTCCGTGACCCGATCGGGGTGGCGGTTGATGAACGACGTGCCGTACATCCCGCCCCACGACTGGCCCATCAGGGTGACCCGCTGGCCTGGGGCATACCGATCGACAATGGCGAGCAGGTCGGCATCGTACTGGTCGAGGGTGAGGACCGCCTTGTCATGGCGCTGGGAGAGTCCCGCCCCGCGCTGATCCCAGAAGACGATCTGGTAATGATCAGCGAGGCTGTACCCGTCAAAGCGATCGGCCAGGCGGAGAAGCGATCGGTAGTCGGCCCCGGGACCACCGTGGAGCATGATCAGCACCGGCTTACCGGCATCCCCCCGGGTCTCGGCATGGAGCTTCGTCCCATTGATGGTGATCGCGGGGAGCCTCAGGTCCTCCGTTACTGTGCGGGGAACGAGGTTCCCAGGTTCGGACATCGTCATCGTCTCACAGGCGCTGAGCGTCATCATGCTCAGGCCGACCAGCCAACGTACCAGCATTGGTGTCTCTCCCTCGAGTGTGGCGCACGGCCCGAAGGGATTCGGACCGTATCGAGGGGGCAAGGTCGGCGAGGGACAATTCGGGGGCGACAGAAC
>JBBRGR010000107.1:0-6358 GCA_038223815.1 Gemmatimonadales bacterium | reverse complement strand
GACCTATAAGATTAGACCTGACACGGGGTTGGCGCTAGTTGGGGACGGTGAACGGTGAACGGGGTGAGGGGAGGGGTGAGGGGTGAGGGGTGAGGGGGATCGTGGTCTGTCATCCTGAGCGGAGCATCCCAAAGGGATGCGCAGTCGAAGGACCTCGGTCCCCGCAATGAGCTCCTTCGACTCCGCAACCGTTCCGGCTGCTCCGCTCAGGATGACACACCCCTGCCGCCCCCTACGGCAGCGTCGCCCGCAGCACCAAGCCATCCGCCCCGACCGCGATCGCCTGATTGCCGAAGTGCGCGGCCGCGCGAATGGTGCCCGGGTAGCTCCCGACGTTCGACCAGGCCGTGCCGTTGTAGTGCTTGATCAGCCCTGAGTTGAAGAGGTAGATGTCGGTCGGGCTACGTGCGATGTTCACGTCCGTGAACGAGGAGACGCCGGCACCCGGGAGGGTGGCCCACGTGGTGCCATTCCAGAGCGAGACCGCGTCGAAGCGGATGTTCACGACGCTGGTCGGCGAGAAGACGCGCACCGTGCCCCAGCCCGTCGCGGGTGCCTGGGGGAAGGTGGTCCAGGTCGTGCCGTCCCACTTCAGCGCTGGTGTCCCCGTGTTGTAGACCGCCACGGCGAAGTTGCCGTTGCCGTGGATCTGATCGAGGGTGACCGGCCCACCGGCCGGAAACGGCACCGACGACCAACTCGTCCCGTTCCAGGCATCGAGGGCGTTGAAGCCACCCACGGCAAAGACCTGCGTCGGTGAGCTGCCCCACACGGCCTTTGATCCGCGGGACGGCGACGGCGGACTCCAGGCCCAGGTGGCGCCGTTGAAGACGCCGGCCGGCGCGCCGCCCTTCACCGCCTGGTTCCCGCTGGCCCAGATGGCGGGCGGCACCAGGGCGGGCGCACCGTTGCCGAAGGGAATCGGCGTGCGCGTCCACGTCGCGCCGCTGAGGCGCGCGACCGCCGACTCCGACGTCGCGAAGATTGAGGTTGCCGAGCCCATCGACACATGGAAGAGGTCCGGGCGCCACCGCTCAATCGCCCAACTACCCGTGTACCGGGCCACCAACGCATCGTACCCGCTGGTGAGGAGGAGCGAGTTGTCCGTGTCACAGGTTAGGTGGCCGCCGACGTTCGCGAATTCGCCATTGGTGCTGATCGTGGTGAGCGTCGCGCCCACTTTCCGATAGATGGTGCCGTAGCGATAGCCGAAGTAGAGTGTGCCATTGGGGCAACGCGTGGCGCCCGCCGTGAGCGGATAGACCTCGACAGGGCGCTGCAGCAGCACCTGCCACGCGGCGCCGTTCCACTCGAGAATGGTGTATCGCATGTTGCTCAACGGATCGGTGCCCGTCTGCCCGAGCGCGTACGCCTCCGTCGGGCTGACGACGATCAATTCATCGGGCTGGAAGTTGGCAACAGGAAAGGGCGTCGTGGCCCATACCGCGCCGTTCCAGACGAGGCCGACGCCATTGTTCGTCGCGGTGCCGACCGCGAGCGCAAAGGTCGCCGTCGGCGTGCCGACATGCGTGAGGATCAGTGACGTAGGCGACGCCATCGTGGACCACACCCCAGCCGCGCTGCGGGCATAGATGGTGTTGCCGGGATTGCCGACGGCAAAGCCGCTGCCATCGGCGCGGATGCTGATGCCATTGAAGGCGGCGGCGTTGGTGCCGGTCGCTTCCGGCGTCCAGGTGCCACCGACCTTCCGGAGGATCACGCCGTTCGAACCGGTCGCCCAGAGGCCGCCACTCGGATCGGCGTGGACACTGATGACCGCCGGGCTTCCTGCCATGGTGATCCCGGCCGGATTCCAGACGCCGCCCGTGCTCCGCTCCCAGAGGGTGGTTCCCTTGTACGACACCGCCGCCCCGCTCGGCGCGATGGCCATGCCCCAGAAGCCGACCGCCGGATCGATGGTACCTTGCCGCAGTTCATTGCTCACGGTCCAGAGCGCTGCCGGGGGCGCGCTCACGGTGATCTGGGCGCTGCCGACTTGTCCCTCACTCGTCGCGGTGATCGCGACGGGTCCGCCGGGGCTCACCGCCGTGACGACGCCACTCGCCGAGACCGTGGCAATGGCCAGATTGGCGGAGAGCCAGGTGATGGGGCGCCCTGTCAACACCGCCCCACCAGTCGCCTGCGGCGTGGCGGTCAGGGTAGCAGTCTCGCCGACCGCGAGCGTGCGCGTGGCCGGGGTCACGGCCACCGTGGCCACCGCGACGGCGCCGACGGTGACCTGCGCTGTCCCGCTTTGCCCTTCACTCGTGGCGGTGATGGTCACGGGTCCACCGGTAGCAATCCCCGTCACGGTGCCGCCTGCCGACACACTGACCACACCGGGCGTGCCGCTGCTCCAGGTCACCGAGCGCCCAGTGAGCGTCGCTCCCCCAGCGTCGCGCATCGTGGCCGTGAGGGAGGCGGTCCCGCCCACCGTGAGCGTCGTGGTCCCCGGGGCGATCGCCACCGTGGCCACCGCGGCCGGGGGCGGTGGGGGAGGGGCCGGCGGGCTCGCCGGATCCGAGGAGCAGGCGGCAAGCACGAGGAGGAGCGAGGCAAGATGACGCATGGAGCCGGTCCGGGAATGGGGTTACTTCGGCATGCGCAGGAGCGTGACGAACCGGCTCACCCCCCGCCCTCGTTTCACCTTTCCCCCTTGACCCTCCCCCGTTCACCTCCCCGTCTCCTCTCCCCCGCTGTACCATTCCCCCATGACCCCATTCATCGTTGTCATCGGCCTCCTCCTGGTCTGGCTCACCTGGACCTGGAACCGTCTGGTCGCCCTCCGCGCCGCCATGCGTGCTGCCTGGGCCTCGATTGATGCCCTCCTCAAGCGGCGCAGCGATCTGGTCCCCCAGCTGGTTGCCGTGGTCCGGGGCACCATGGACTATGAGGCCGACACCCTGGTCCAGGTCACCGAGGCCCGGAGTGGGGTCGTCGCTACCGACGACGTCGCGGCACGCGCCCTCTCCGAAGCCCGCTTTGCGGGGTCGGTCCGCCAGTTGATCGCTTTGGTGGAGAGTTACCCCGCGCTCCGTGCCAATGAGTCGGCCCTGACATTCCAGCACCAGCTCAGCGAAACCGAGAATGACATCGCGATGGCACGCCGCTACTACAACGCGGTGGTCCGTGACTACAACATCCTCCGCGAGACGCTCCCGACCGCGTTCGTTGCCAAGCCCCTCGGCTTCGGGCAGGGGATCTACTTTGCGCTCGACGACGACACCGACCGCAGTGTCCCAGCGGTCACCCTCGAGCGTGACGTCTCATGATGCGCCGACTGCTCCTCGCGCTCCTGCTCCTCTGCCCCGCGCTCGTGTCGGCGCAGGACACCGGCTGGGAGATCACCGCCTTCAACGCGACCTATCGCGTGAATGCCGATCGCACCATCGATGTGGTCGAGATCATCAGCGTGGACTTCGGATCCCTGCAGAAGCACGGGATCTATCGCGAGATCCCGGTGCGCTATCGGCGCGTGGCGCAGGCCGGCGTGCCGCTGGACGCCGGCCGGGTGACCGTCGATCTCGTCCTCCGCGGCGTGACCAACGACCGCGGCGAGGCACAACAGGTCGAGGTCACCCGCGGCGATCGTGTGCGCCTCCGCATCGGCAGCCCAGATGTCACGGTGACTGGCCCGCAGGTCTATGTGATCACCTACCAATTGGAGCGCGGCGTCGGCTTCTTCGCGGGGCATGACGAACTCTACTGGCAGGTGACCGGTACCGAATGGCCGGTGCCGATCCGCGAGGCCACTGCGCGGGTGGTGATTCCTGCCGGTGGCGCGCCGGGCGACAGCGCCTGGACCGCATGGTGCTATGCCGGCTGGGCCGAGAGCAACAGCAACGCGCGCTGCACGGCAACGGTGGCCGCCGGACAGGAGTTCACCTTTGCCAGCGGCCGCCTCGATCCAGGCGAAGGACTCACGTTGGTCGCCGGCTTCCCGAAGGGACTGGTCCCGGAGCCGACCGCCGCCGAGGTGGCGCGGGACAAGGCGGCGACCTGGTGGCCGGTGGCCGTGCCCTTCCTGATCTTCCTGACGATGTATCGGCAATGGCACCGTCGCGGACGGGAACCGCACGTGGGCTCCATCGTGCCGCAGTGGAAGATCCCCGAGGGAATGCGCCCGGGCGCGGCGGGGGTGCTGCTCGATCAGCGTGCCGACATGGACGACATCGTCGCCACACTCCTCGATCTCGCGGTGCGTGGCTACATCCGGATCCGCGAGGTCGAGCCCGAGAACATCCTCGCGGCTCTCGGCGGTTCCTTCCTCGGCAAGGCGCTCAAGTCCCTCGGCATCGGCAAGACCGATTGGTCCATCGAGCGCACCGAGAAGCCGGTGGATGACCTGCTCTTCTATGAGCGCGAAGTGCTCGAGGCGTTGCTCGAAGGCAAGACATCTCGCGTGATGAGCGACCTGCACAACGACTTCTACCGGCACCTGCCGAATCTGCATACCGTGATGTACGCCGAGGTGGTGCGGCAAGGATGGTTCGTGCAGAGCCCGGAGAAGGTGCGCCAGCGCTGGCTTGTCATCGGCGTGGTCGTGTTGATCCTCGGCGTGGTGGCGGGGTTCGCGCTGCACAACGTGGTGTTTGCCGTGGGCGCGGCGCTCGGCGGGATCGTGATGATTGTGTTCAGCAACGCGATGCCGTCGATGACGGAACGCGGGGCGACGCAGTGGGCCGCGATGAAGGGACTCGAGGAGTACATCCGTCGCGCCGAGAAGCTGGAGCTGGAGTCAAGCCAGGGACCGCAACGCACCACGGAACTCTTCGAGGCATTGCTGCCGTATGCGGTCGGGCTCGATGCGAGCGACATCTGGGTCGATCAGTTTGCAGGCGTGCTCGCGTCGACGCCGCCGACCTGGTACGTCGGCACCAACATGCACGCCTTCAATCTGGGTTCGTTCCGAAGCGGACTCAACGGCTTCCAGACGGCGGCTACCCGCACGATGGGATCGTCGCCGGGCTCGAGCTCTGGTGGTGGCGGTGGGGGATCGGTGGGTGGCGGCGGCGGCGGAGGAGGAGGGGGGAGTTGGTGAACGGGCGGTGCGTCCTTCGGGGACCTTCCCGCCTGACGCACCCACGCTGAGACTGAGGATATAGCGCGCCGACCATCACCCGTGGCCGCGACCACGGAGGATGTGCGGGGCAGAGGGTCAGCGCGTGCGGCGCCGGCGACGCAGCGCCCATGCAGCACGTCTTGATGACCATGCGCGGCGACAGTGTGATTGTGGTGGCCGGCACCAATCGCACCGGCATCGTCACCACAGTCGGTGCGCTGCCGCTTCTCACAAACTCCTTCGCCTTCACCGAGCTGTTCACTCGGCGGGCCCGCGCCCTCGGCGATTCGGTCGACCTCCCGGGCTGGTCGCTCAATGGCGGCATGACCCTCACCGTCAGCGTCCGTCCGATCGGCACGGATTCCCTGCGCCTGACCATGGGCGGCCAGGAACATCGGCTCCGTGTCGATGCCACGGGCCACGTCCTCGGTGGGACAATTCCTGACCAGCAGCTCACGATCCTGCGCGTCGATGGCGCGGCCGCCGCCACCATCGCGTTCGGCAAGCCCCCCACCAAAGGACGCGCCATACACCGCTCGCGACGTCACCCTCAAGGGACAGGGCGGCATCACCCTCGGCGGCACCCTCACCCTACCGACGAACACGACAGGACAGGTATCGGCCGTGCTCACCATCACCGGGAGCGGGCAGCAGGATCGCGATGAGCACCTCCCGTTCGCCGGCAGCCAGATGGAAGCACCGTCCGCCGCATCATCTCAGTACGGAGGAGCAACCGACGTGAGTGCCGAGCGTGCGCGACGACTTCTGGGACCACGCGGTCGTCGTGGTTCCCGTCGCCAAGGAGGCGATCTCGCTGCGCGCGAAACGCGGACCTCCACGCCGCGACCGCCCTACCGCACCGGCCCCAGGTACTTGTCGAACCACGCCAGCGATTCCTTGATCAGCCCCGCCACATAGAGCACGCTGGCCTTGATGCGCGGCTCGATCGCCGGAACCATCCCGCCGTGCAACCCGCCCCAACTGAAGCCCAGGTACCCGAACGTCGTGCGGGTACACTCCGCCCGGCTCTCGGGATAGTCGAGCGTGCGGCGGTAGTCCTTGACCCACATCGCCACATGATCGCGATAGAAGATCGACATGTCGGCATAGTCGCGGCGCAGCGAATCGGCCCGCCAGTGATCGCATTGGAACCAGGGAAGAAGACCACGCTCTGCAGCGGCCGCGCTGCGGACACCGGTCGGTAGATCCAGATCGGCAGGCGCTCGCCGCCATACGCCGCGTTGATGCTGACCTGCTCCACGATCCAGTTGGACGTGGTGTCTGCCGACTCGATCG
>JBBRGR010000106.1:0-6465 GCA_038223815.1 Gemmatimonadales bacterium | reverse complement strand
CCACGCTCGGCTCGCCGACATGCACCGGCTGGAAGCGTCGTTCGAGGGCGGCGTCCTTCTCCACGTGCTGGCGGTATTCGTCGAGCGTGGTCGCTCCGACCACGTGCAGCTCCCCGCGGGCAAGTGCCGGCTTGAGCAGGTTGGAGGCATCGACGGCGCCTTCCGCCTTCCCCGCCCCGACCAACGTATGCAACTCGTCGATGAAGACGATGTAACGCCCCTCCGCGTCGGTCAATTCCTTGACCACGGCCTTCAACCGTTCCTCGAACTCGCCGCGATACTTGGCACCCGCGAGCAACAAGCCGATATCGAGGGCGACGAGCTCACGATCGCGGAGCGAATCCGGCACGTCGCCATTGACGATCCGCTGCGCCAGTCCCTCGACGATCGCGGTCTTGCCCACGCCGGGCTCGCCGATGAGGACCGGGTTGTTCTTGGTCCGGCGCGAGAGGACCTGCATCACCCGGCGCACTTCCTCATCGCGTCCGATGACCGGGTCGAGCTTCCCGGCGCGTGCCTGCTCGGTCAGGTTGCGCGTGAAGCGGTCGAGCGCCTGATACTTCTCCTCCGGATGCTGATCAGTCACCCGATGGGAGCCGCGGACGCCGCTCAGCGCGTCCCGGATCTCCTTGCTGGTGAGCCCGGCGTCCTCGAGCAGGCGACGCGCGGCGGTCCCCTTTTCCTCGGTCAGCGCCAGCAGGAGGTGCTCGGTCGAGACGTAGTCGTCGCCGAACTCCTTGCTCAGCTTGTCGGCGCGATCAAACACCTTGGTGAGCGAGCGATCGAGGGTCGGCTGCGTCTCGCCCCCTTCCTGACGCGGGAAGGTGGCGACTTCGGCCTCGACCTGATTGCTCAACTTCGGCACGACGATGCCGGCCTTCCGGAGGATCGGCTGGACGATCCCCTCATCCTGGGCAAGGAGGACCGAGAGGAGGTGCGCATCGTTGACCACCGGGTTGCCGCGCGTGCGGGCATGCTCGATGGCGTTGCGGACGGCCTCCTGGGCCTTGACGGTCAAGCGTTCGGGTCGCAGCATGGTTTGCACCCTCCTGGGCTACCCGGAAAGATGGCAAGGGACGGACCGCGGCGCATCTGCCGGAATGACGCTCGCGCCCCGACTCAGGTATCGGCCCCTGCCAAAAACGCCGAAAGGGACGCCTCGGCATCCCTCACGGTTTGGTGACGACCACTTTTCTGGTCCGTGGCGAACGGTCGTCCACGGCGAGCTGCAGGTAATAGATCCCGGGTGGTGCGACGCGCGCCCCACCATCGATGGTGCCATCCCACACGGCCACGTAGTTGCCACAGCGCAATGGTCGATCCTCGAGCACTTCCGCACGCCGACCGCGGAGCCGCAGGGTCGCGACCGGGTTGGCAAGCACATTGTAGACCTTCACGCTGACCTTCGGCACGTGGTCCCTGCGGCAGACCTCCGGATCAATGGCGAACGGGACGAGCGCTGCTGGCAGGACAGGGTTGGGACGGAGTTCCTCGAGGCTGACCAGCACCCGCTCCGGGGCCCGCTGTGCGGCCACCGGGAGCGCCAGCATCCCGAGAAGGATCGCCGCCAGCCCCGACCAGAACAGTCGGCGCATGGAAACTCCTTGAGGCAACAAACACAGGGTGAGTTCGGACAGACCTCCGTCAGTGGACGGTTCGGGGTGAATCCGGGTGAATAGTGCCACACCCGCCGCCCGGGGGCCACTACCCAGCCCTCCGCCACGCCTCCAAGGCCGGCAGGGCCCCCTCGGCGAGGTGTTGCCCGACCCAGCGCACGAGCAGCCGGCGATGCGCCGCCGCGTGTGCTCCGTCGAGCACGGGGAGGTCCTCCCCCGCCGTCAGGAGCGCGGCCAGCGCGGCCCGATCCGGAGCGGACATATTCGCAGCGCCGGTGCCGCGGGCACATGCCGGGCAGATGAAGCCGCCATCGCCCAGCGAGAAGGACGCGGGACCGGGGGGAATCAGCGCGCCATCGCGCGGACAGACGTCGAGGCTCGGGGCCAGGCCGAGGTCCCCGACAAGGCGCCAGAGTGAGCGCAGCCCCACGACCTCGATGGCATCCGCTGGGGCAAGTTCGATCAGGGCCACCTCGCGCCGGACCTCCTCGAACAGCGGCGGATTCGGGATCGGCGGGATGAACCGGACAGATAACTCCGCGAGGGCGGACGCCGCGAGGAAGCGACGAAGATCGGTGGCCAATCCGCCATGCAGGCGGATGAGGTCAAACGCGGTCAGGGTATGGAGATCGCCGCTGCGCGAGGAGAGCAGATGCGCCTGCCCCTCACTCAGCAGCTGCAATGCGGCCCCGAAGCGGCTCCTCGGGCGCAGCGCCCCCTTGGCAATCGCGCTCACGAGGCCGGCGTCGCGGGTGAGCAGGCGGACGATCCGGGAGGTCTCGCCATACCGCATGCTCCCGAGGACGATCGCGGGCGTGAGGAGAGGGGCGCCCGCCACGGGCTACTGGTCGGCGGCTAGAAAGTCGATGGAGAACTCGGTCACCGCAATCGCGACGGGACAGGCGCCGGTCGTGATCGCCCGCCGCTCGACCAAGTCGGTGCCGAAGACGCGGACCCGTCCGGTGGCCCCGCTCGCGTCGCAGGAGCCCGCTTCAAGGACATACCCCCGCCCGAGGCCGTCGAAGGCCACGCCGCGCGGTTGCTGGGTCGGGATCGCCGAGCCGGCCCCGCGATCCAGTGAGCGGGTCCGCGTGTTGAAGACCATCAACCCCTCGGCGTCGCTTGCCAACAGGAGCCGCTCCCCACCATCGGACGCCATGTACAACGGCTTCACCCCGATCCCGCCGAAGGAGGCGACTTCCCGCTGCCGAACCGGATCCAGTGCCGAGAGCCGTCGTTCGACCGGGCCACCAGTTCCGGCGTTGAGGACGTAGAGCAGACCGTCGCCACCGAGCGCCGCCGCGACCGCGTTCCCGGGGCCGAGGAGGGGAATCGAGTCGAGAATGGGAGTGCTGCGATCAAAGGGACTGAGCCAGCTCGGTGTGTTCGGGCAATCGGGGCGCACCGGGAAACACCCTTGCCGGTTCCCGTTGACGAAGAAGACGCGCCCGCGCGCCAACCCGAAGGCCTGGGGACCGTGCGAGACGCCTGGGATCTGCTCGGCTGCGCCGCTCAACGTGAAACGGGTGATCAGGTTGGCGACGGGAGAGGCGGCGTAGCCTTCCCCGTCTTCGGTGATGAAGACCGAGGCGATAGGGCTGCTCTCACCCAGACCAGTCACAATCGTGGCCGTGACCTCGCGACGGATCAGGTCCACGATCAGGATCCGTCCCCCCGTTCCGAAGCCGACCGCCGCCATGCCGCCCCGCACGGCCAACGTCGTCGGCGCCCCCGTCCCTGCCCCGAGCGGAATCGTGACCATCAGGTCGGTGGAGTCGACGACCACCAACCGGAGCGCCCGTTCATCGCGATCGAGGACGACGAGCACATCGGTCGGCAGCGACACCGGCCCGGTCGTGGGGGCACAGGCCGCCACGCAGGTTGTGAGCAGCAGACCGAAGAGCCGGTGGCGCATCAGGTGACTCCTTGGGAGTTCAGTACCGGAGCTCGCCCCCGACACAGAGCGTGCGACCTCGCCCGGGGAAGCCGACGACCTGATCGAAGGTCGCATCGAAGAGATTCTCGCCCCGGAGCGTCAGGTCGAGGGAGGGCATCCCCGCTCCCCCTCGCCGGACCGGAAGCTCGAGTGAGAGGTCCACGGTCGTGTAGGAGGGTAATGCGGTCCGCGTCGCGGGGAAATCCCGGTAATCGACATCCTCGCGCTCACCAACATGGGTGAGGCTGGCCGCGAGGGTTGCGCCGGCGTTCCGGATCGAGGCGGTCACCCCCCCGCTCGACGCTGGGCGTCGGAGCAATGGCGATCCTTGCCGGAAGGTGAGCGAGGAGGCGGACCCGCTATCCCGCACTTCGGTCGCGAGCCAGGTCCACCGCGCTCGCACCGTCGCGCGCTCGGCGGGGTGTGCGGTGAGGGAGGTCTCCAGCCCCCGGCTCGATGCGGCACCGAGGTTCACGTAGGTCGGCTCACCTGCGGCGGCGCCCACATACTGGATCAGATCCTGGAATCGCTGAGCAAATGCGGTCGCCTCGAACGTGGTGGCCGTCGTGATCCGCTGGGCGATCGCAAGCTCGACATTCCGAGTCCGCTCCGGCCGCAGACTCGCGTTGCCGACTTCAACGGGATCGGCGGCGTAGAGCTCGCTGAAGGTCGGTGCCTTGAACGCGGTGCCGATGGCCCCCCAGAGTCGTGTCCCGCGGGTCAGCTGTGCCGAGGCGGCGGCGCGCCAGGTGCCGAATTGCCCGAAGGCCGAGTTGTCGTCGAGGCGGGCACCGAGTTGCAGCGTGATCGCGGTGGTGGGTGCCGCGATGAGCTGACCAGAGAGATGCCGCGTGGTGCGCGCCGCGCTGAAGCCGGTCGACTCGTCCAAGCGCCCGGATCCGTAGTTCTGCGCCACACGCCCGTCCGAGGCGATCGTCTCGTGTTCGAGGCCGCCACCCAAGGAGAGCGTGGTTCCGGTCGACCGACGCAGATCGACTCGGCCCTCCACACCGCGCCGCCACGTCACGCCGCGGCGATCACTCTCGAAGCCGTAGCCGACGGTATCGGCCGGCGTGTCGGAGCGATTCGTCGCCCCCGCATCGAGCCGCGAGGCGAAGCCCTGCACCGTACCGGTGACCTGGCGGCCGAGCGGTCGCGTGCCGGTCACTCCCAACGTCATCCGGCGCTCCGTGGTGCGCTGATTGCGATCCGTCGGCACCCCGGCAAAGTCGGTGGGAAAGCCCGCCACGACATCTCCGCCCCGCGCGGTCAGGGTCACGCGTCCCCTGGCGTCGGTACCGACGTCGAGGCGTGCGGAGCCGACGCGATTGCGATAGCGGTTGTTGAAGGCATAGCTCCCGTCACTCGCAAAACGGGAGCCCGAGAGGGAGAGTGACGTGTTCCCCCTGCCCCCGGCGAGACGCGCCTCCGTGCTCGTGGTGCCGAAGGTCCCGGCGCGGGACGCCAGCGAGCCTGTCGGCCGGCGACGCCCACTCCGCGTGAAGAGCTGGATGACCCCACTCATGGCATCGGCACCATACAGTACCGAGACCGGACCGCGCACGATCTCGATCCGGTCGAGGTCATCGGTGGTCAGGTCCGAGAGGTTGAGGGAACCACCCGGCAGGTTGAGGGGAACGCCGTCGAGCAGCACCTTCGTGTAATCACTCTCGCCGCCGCGGAGGAAGAGCGAGGTCACGGCCCCATAGGAGCCGCCCTGGACCAGCGCGATTCCCGGCACTTCGCGGAGGGCATCCTGCAGCAGATGGATTCCGCGCGCGCGAAGGTCCTCGCCCACCAGCACCGTGGTGGCTGCCGGCACGGGGCGCGACGTCGGGGCGCGGGTCGCCGTCACGACCAGGTCGGCAAGTCGCGCGGTATCGCGAGGGACCGACTGCGCAGTGAGCGCCGACGCGGGCCGCAACAGTGCCGTGATCACACGGCTCGTCATGGCGCGAGCAGGAGGAATCCTCACGATGGGACATCCTCGGGTGTTGGCGGTACCGCACGCCCGCTTTCGGCGGCCTCGGCACGACGGAGGGGAATGACCTGCGGGGCACCATCGCACCAGGTGGTGACCGCGACCGGCCAGCCAAAGACCGTGGACACAACGTCCTCACGGAGGACCTCCCGGGGCGTCCCCTCGGCGATCGTGCGTCCACGATCGAGGAGCATCAGGCGGTCCGCGAAGCGGGCCGCGAGATTGAGCTGGTGGGTGATCAGTAGCACGCCCAGGCCTTCAGCGACCAAGCGGCGCAACAGTTCGAACAGCTCCATCTCGTGACCGACATCCAGTGCGGCCGTCGGTTCGTCGAGCAGCAGCAGCTTGGGGGTCGATGCGAGGGCACGCGCCATCCGTACGCGTTGCCACTCCCCGCCCGAGAGGGTCTCGATGCGACGGTCCGCCAGGTTCGCCACATCGCAGCGCCGCAGCGCCGCCCGAATGGCGGAGCGATCCGTGGTCCCCACGGGCGCGATCGGACCGAGGCGCGACCAGCGCCCGAGCAACACGGCTTCTTCGACAGTGAGCGGAAATGCCGGCTCCTCGCGTTGTGAGAGGGCGCCCACGGCATCGGCGAGTTCGCGCCGTGACCACGCCGCCATCGGGCGATCATCGAGATGCACCGTGCCACTGGTCGGGGGGAGGAGCCCGAGGAGCGCATGCAGCAGGGTGGACTTGCCACTCCCGTTGGGGCCCACGACGGCCACCACCTCGCCCGGATGCAGCTGCAGGGAGACTTGGGCTAGCGCGAAGTGCGGCGCGGCGGGGTAGCGGACGGAGAGCTGCTCGGCGCGCAAGATCACGCCAGACTCCGCCGGAGCAGCAGCGCGAAGAGTGGTACGCCGACGAGCGCCGTGATCACGCCGACCGGAAGTTCGGCCGGCCGCACCACTGTGCGCGCCACCGCATCG
>JBBRGR010000105.1:0-6498 GCA_038223815.1 Gemmatimonadales bacterium | reverse complement strand
CACCACTTCGTACACCAGGTGGTGCAGCCCGTTCTCGCCGGTCGAGCCGATGTACATCCCCGGCCGCTTGCGGACCGCCTCGAGTCCCTTGAGGACGGTGATGCTCTGTGCGCCGTAATCCTGCGCATCCTTCCCGTGCGTTGCGTCGTCGGCCATGCGTCCTCGCGCTCGAGAGCGGTCAGGGTCGGTCGAGGGGACCGACCATCCAGCGTATGTGTTGCACGCGTCCCTTGCGCGCCCCGTTGAGGCGGGCAAGGATCCTCGGCGTCATCAATCCCAACTCGGTGGCCCACGCGCCTGAAGCCACCCGCACCATCAACGTGCCATCCGGCGTCACCGCGATCGCCTGCGTCACCGCCGCGATCTGCGGTCCGACCAGGTCCGGCCACTCCGCCACCGCGGCGGCCAGATCGAACCGCTTCCGCAACCCGGAGCTCGCGAGCCAGTGTTCCAGCGCCTCCGCAAAGGGCGTCAGCGGCCTGGGACGATTCACGCGGCCTCCGTCATCGGGGACACCACTCCATGCTGCACCTGCCACCGCGTCAGTTCCAGTTGCTGCGGCAACTCGTCCAGTCGTGGCGCGGTCACGATCCGCTGCCCCGGGCGGCGCACCAGCCGCTCTGCGAGCCGCCGCTGCCGGTCCCCATCGAGCTCGGCGAACACGTCGTCCACGAGCAGCGCAGGCCGGACGCCGCGCCGCGCCGCGAGCGTCTCCTGCTCGAGGAAACGCAACGCGATGGCGGCCGAGCGCTGCTGCCCCGAGGAGCCGTAATCGCGGAGCGCGTGGCCCCCGAGCGAGAAGACCACGTCATCACGGTGCGGCCCGACATGGCTCTGCCCTCGTGCCAGATCTCTGGACTGCGAGGCCGCGAGGCGAGTGGGCCAGGCCGCCGCGTCGGCGAGTGCTTCGTCGGTGCGGTAGCGCAGTCCCACCCGAGCCGATTCACCGAGCGCCGCCAACTCGTCCTGCCACGGCTCCGTCGCGCCTTCGCTCCACGCCATCCGCGCGGTGATCACCGCCGCCCCCTCCCGCGCGAGCACGGTGTCGAAGGCACCGGCCGAGGTGGCATCGCCCGTCCGGAGTGCCGCATTCCGCTGCGCCAGCGCGGCCCGGTAGCGCAGCAGCGCGTCAAGATAGGGCCGCGAGGCCAGCGAGAGCATCCGATCGAGCCAGCGCCGCCGCTCGCCCGCGCCCCCCTGAATCAGCACCAGATCCGTCGGAAGGAACGCCACCGCGAGCCATCGTCCCAGCGCCGCCGCCCGCCCGGGCAACTCCTCGCCGTCCACCGCGATCCGCTTGCGGCGCGTGGCTGAAGCCCACGTGGTCGCAATGGTGGGCCCCTCCGCCAACATCACCGACACATGGAAGCCCTGGCCTCCAAATCGGGCGATCTCCCGATCGGCCGCACCCCGGATCGAGCGGAAGAGCACCGGGTAGGCGAGCGCCTCCAGCAGATTCGTCTTGCCATGCCCGTTCGGCCCGACCAGCGCCACACCCGCTGCGGGGATCGTCAGCTCGGCATCGAC
The DNA here is from genome assembly GCA_038223815.1 of Gemmatimonadales bacterium. GTDB lineage: Bacteria > Gemmatimonadota > Gemmatimonadetes > Gemmatimonadales > GWC2-71-9 > Palsa-1233. The sequence goes on along the minus strand of JBBRGR010000105.1, from coordinate 4,971 downwards.
AAGGTTGCGAAAACTCCGCACCACCACCGCTGCCGCGCGCATGGCCTAGCGGCCGGTGAACTGCGCTGGCCGCTTCTCCAGGAACGCCGCGGTGCCCTCGCGCTTGTCGTCGCTCCCGCACGCGACGCCAAACTGCGCCGCCTCGTGCGCGAGCGCGGCGTCGATCGGCAGGTCCATGGCCCGGTCGACCGTCTCCAGCAAAAGCTCGACGGCGAGTGGCCCCATGCCAAGGATCGTCCGCGCGAGTCCCTTCGCAGCCTCGAGCAGGTCCGCCTGCGGCACCACCTTGTTCACCAGGCCGATCCGCTCCGCCTCCACCGCCTCGAGCATCGCGCCGCTCATCAGCAGCTCGAGCGCGCGCCCGCGACCGACGAGCCGGGGCAGGCGCACGGTGCCGCCGTAGCCTGGGATCAGTCCGAGCTTCACCTCGGGCTGCCCGAACTTCGCGTTCGGCGACGCATACCGGACATGGCACGCCATCGCGAGCTCGCAGCCGCCCCCCAGGGCGAAGCCATTCACCGCGGCGATCACCGGCTTCCCGAGCGTCTCGAGGGCTCGGAACGCCGCCTGGCCCGCGGCCGCGAGCCGCGCCCCGGTGTCGCGGCCGGTCGCGGCGAGTTCGCCGATATCTGCGCCAGCCACAAACGCCTTCTCGCCGGCACCCGTCAGGATCAGCGCACGGGCCGAATCCTCGGCGGCGGCCCACTGCGCCAGCGCGGCAAGATCCGCGATGACGGCGGCATTGAGCGCGTTCAGTTTGTCGGGGCGATTGATGGTGACGAGGACAATTCCGTCGGCGTCCACGGAGGTCAGCAGGGTGGGGTAGGGCATCACGCAAAGATAAGGGGGGAGGGGGTGAGGGGGAGGGGAGGGAAGAGGTGCGACGTGAGACGTGAGACGTGAAACGTGAGACGGGCCCATTCGGGGGGGAACTTCTCGCCCGGGATCACCTCTCACCTCTCGCCTTGTCCCCTCCTCACCCCTCACCCATCTAACATTCCCCGGTCCCCGGTCCCCGGTTCACCGTTTACTCGAGGTCGGCATCCCCACCATCCTCGCCCTGGATCAAGGCACGACCGGATCGACTGCGTTGGTCGTCGGTCCGGATGGACGTGTGCTGGGCCGAGCATCGCGCGAGATCCCGCAGCACTACCCGTCGCCGGGGGAGGTCGAGCATGACCCGGCGGACCTCCTGCACTCCACCATCGCGGCGGGGCGGGAGGCACTCGCCCTCGCGGGCGTGCCGGTGGATGCGCTGGGGATCACCAATCAGCGCGAGACGCTGGTGGTCTGGGACGCGGCGACCCTGGCGCCGGTGGGGCGCGCGATTGTCTGGCAGGATCGGCGCACGGCGGCACGCTGCGCCGCACTGCGCGACGCCGGCCACGAGCCGATGATCCGGGCCAGGACCGGTCTGCTGCTCGACCCCTACTTCTCGGCGACCAAGCTCGAATGGCTGCTCCGCGATCCGCGACTCCGCCAGCGCGCCGAAGCGGGGACCGTCCGGGTGGGCACCGTGGACAGCTGGCTGGTCGCACACCTCACCGGTGGGCTGCACGTCTCCGACCGCACCAATGCCTCGCGTACCATGCTGGCGGGGCTGTCGGGGAATGGGTGGGATCTGGAGTTGCTCAGCCTCTTCGGCGTGCCGCGCCGGATTCTCCCGGAGATCGTCCCCTCCTCCGGCGTCCTCGGCACGGCGCGCGCGGAGTGGTTCGGTCGCGCGCTGCCGATTGCGGGCCTCGCCGGAGATCAGCAGGCGGCGCTCTTCGGGCAGGGCTGCATCACCCCGGGCAGTGCGAAGATCACCTACGGCACTGGGGCATTTCTCCTCAGGTTTGCCAGCGCCACCGCGCCGCCACAGCCCGGACCCGGAATCCTCGCGACCATCGCCGCCAGTGCCGATGGCGGGATGGCGTGGGCGGTCGAGGGGAGCGTCTTCGTGGCGGGCGCGGCAGTCCAATGGCTCCGGGATGGACTCGGAATCATCGCGAATGCCAGCGAGACAGCGCAGCTGGCCGCGAGTGTCGCCGATACTGCCGGAGTGACGGTGGTGCCTGCGTTCACCGGGCTCGGGGCGCCGTATTGGAACGCCGAAGCGCGTGGGACGATCACGGGGCTGACGCGCGGGACCACCAAGGCGCACGTGGTGCGCGCCACCCTGGAAGCGATCGCGCACGGGACCGCCGATCTGGTCGAGGCGATGGGCGGGGTGGATCCGCTGCGGGTGGACGGGGGAGCGGCGGCGAATGACTGGCTTATGCAGCTGCAGGCAGACCTCCTCGGCGTGGCTGTGGAGCGCCCCGCAGCGGTGGATCTGACTGCCTACGGCGCAGCGCGGCTGGCGGCCATGGGGATCGGCGGGCACCTCCCGGCTGCCACCGAGCTCGGCGGCGGCACCGTCTTCGTGCCCCGCGCCTCCGCCGACTGGCGCGCCGAGCGGCGGGGGGAATGGCGGCGGGCCATTGGAGCGGCGCTCCACTGGGCGACGCAGCGATGACGATCCGCGCGGCCCGGGGCGACGGCCGCCGGGTGCCGGTCACCGATCCCCGGGCGGCCGCTCAACATCCTCCCACTCGACCGCACCCTTTTCGGGGGGACAGGGTATATTTCCCCATCTCTCTGGAGAGCCTCCGATGAAGCCAAGTACCAAGTTCGCGCTCGGGAGTGTCGCCATCGTGGCAGTCGTCGCGCTGCTGATGGTGGAAGGCGTCCGCTCGACGGGGACATACTTCCTCACCCCATCCCAGCTGGTCACCAAGTCCGAGCAGGATCCCTCCTTGCACGACATCGGCGTGAAAGTGAGCGCCAAGGTTGTCAAGGGCTCGATCGTGCGCGATGCCGCTGCCCAGCGGGTGGACTTCACCATCAGCGACGGCGCCCATTCCTTTCCCGTGACGTACACCGGACTCGTCCCCGACACCTTCACCGACGAGAACGAGATCGAGGTCGTCGCCGAGGGAAAGTTCGGACGCGATGGCACCTTCCACGCCACCGTGCTCGTGGCCAAGTGTGGCTCGCGCTACGAAGCCCAGTGGGACGAGATGGCGAAGCCCGCCTCCACCTGATCAGGACCCCATGACATACCTCGGACAATTCGCACTCTGGGCCGCCTTCCTGGTGGGGGCCTGGGGTGCCGCGCTGGCGTTCTTCGGCCGCTGGTCGGACCGCCCGGCACTTGCCACCGCGATCGGCCGCAGCAGCTACGCGTTGTGCGCGGCCCTGCTGGTCGCCGCGGCCGCGCTGTGGAAAGGCATCTTCACCCACGACTTCAACATCGAGTACGTGGCCGCCTACACCTCGCGGAATCTTCCCGAGTATTATCTGATCTCGGCGTTCTGGGCGGGGCAGAAGGGCTCGCTGCTCTTCTGGGCGGTGGTGCTCTCGATCTTCGGAGCCCTCGCGCAGGCGCTGACCTCGCAGCGCTTCCGCGCGATGCTCCCCTACGTCGCCGGCATCGCCAACATCGTGACGATCTTCTTCGTGGCGGTGATGCTCTTCGCCGACACCGCCAACCCGTTCGAGCGGCTCCCCTTCACGCCGGCCGACGGTCGCGGGCTCAACCCCCAGCTGCAGAATCCCGGGATGATCATCCACCCGCCGATGCTGTATCTCGGCTACATCTCGCTGACGATTCCGTTCGCGTTTGCCATGGCGGCACTGCTCGCCAAGCAGCTCGATGCCGGCTGGATTGTCGCCATGCGGAAGTGGGCGCTGACCTCGTGGCTCTTTCTCTCGATCGGCATCACCATCGGGATGTGGTGGGCCTACGTCGAGCTCGGGTGGGGCGGCGTCTGGGCCTGGGATCCGGTCGAGAACGCCTCCCTCCTGCCCTGGCTGACCCTCACCGCCTTCCTCCACTCGGTGATGATCCAGGAAAAGCGCGGGATGCTGAAGCGCTGGAACATGGGACTGATCGTCGGCACCTTTCTCCTCACGATCTTCGGCACCTTCATCACGCGCTCCGGCGTCATCGCCTCGGTGCATTCCTTCACGCAGTCGGCGGTCGGCTACTTCTTCCTCGGCTTCCTGCTGGTGGCAGGCATCGTCTCGTTCACGCTGCTCTACACCCGGTGGCCGCTGCTGGAGCCGGAATCGCAGCTCGAATCGATGGTCAGCCGAGAAGGGGCCTTCCTCTACAACAACCTCGCGCTGCTCGGTATCGCGTTCTCGGTGCTGTGGGGCACGTTGTTCCCGATCCTCTCCGAGGCCGTCCGCGGCACCAAGATCACGGTCGGTCCGCCCTTCTTCAATCGCGTCAACATCCCGCTCGGGCTCTTCCTGCTCTTCCTGACGGGCGTCGGGCCGCTGATTGCCTGGCGGAAGGCCTCGATCGCGAACTTGCAGCGGCAGTTCATCGCCCCCGTGCTCGGTGGGGTCAGCGCGCTCGCGGCGCTGCTCGTTGGCGGGCTGCGGAACCCCTGGGCCTTGATGTCGCTCTCCCTCGCCGGGTTCGTGCTCGTCACGGTGATCCAGGAGTTCGGACGGGGGGTGCATGCCCGCATGACGATGCACCGTGAAGGCGCGCCACTTGCCCTTGCCCGGCTCGTGTCACGGAATCGGCGCCGCTACGGCGGCTACATCGTGCATGTGGCGATGCTCATCTACTTCGTGGCGTTCACCGGGCTCGCGTTCCCGGCCAAGACGACGGTGGACTTGCAGCCGGGCCAGCAAGCGACGCTGCAGTCCCCGTTCGGGCACACCTGGACCTTCACGCATCTCGGGGTGTCGCAGTACTCGGCGCTGAATCGTCGGGTCTCCGCGGCAACGCTCGAGGTTGCCCGGGATGGTGTCCGGAAGGGAACGATCAAGTCCGAGAAGCGGCAGCACGTCAACTCGCTCGGCGAGAAGACCTTCGAGGCCTCGACCGAAGTCGGCATCCGGTCCGACCTGCTCGAGGACGTGTACGTCGTCTACGCCGGCTCACCCGATGGCACCGAGCGCGCCTCCTTCTCCTTGCTGATCAATCCG
>JBBRGR010000104.1:0-6544 GCA_038223815.1 Gemmatimonadales bacterium | reverse complement strand
GCCTCGGTGGCCACCACCTCGCGGGGGACGCCGAGGCGTTCGGCCACCCGCGACACGTAGAGCTCCCGGGTGACCGGGTCACTGGCTGCGCGCAGCGTGGAGAGGAGCTTGTCGAGCGCCTCCCGCGCCTTCCGCACATCGGCAAACCACCCCTTCCGCTCGAGGAGCTGCAGCTTCCGCTCCAGAAGGTCGACCGCGTCGTCGAGAATCGGGGTCAGCGCCGCCGCCCCACCATGCCGCACCAGCGTGTCGGGATCGTCGCCCGTGGGCATGGTGGCAACCCGCACGCGCACCCCGTGCGACAGCAGGACGTCTCCAGCGCGGAAGGTGGACTTGAGGCCTGCCGCGTCGCTGTCATAGAGGATCACCACCTCGCCGGTGAAGCGCTTGAGCAGCGTCGCCTGCGCCTCGGTGAAGGCCGTGCCCAGGGGGGCCACCACGTGATCGATCCCGGCGAGTGCAAGGCGCTGGACATCGAAGTACCCCTCCACCAGGATCGCGAAGCCGCTCTTCCGGATGGCATGCTTGGCGAGGTGCATGTGGTAGAGCTGCTCGCCCTTGTGGAAGATCGGCGTTTCGGGCGAGTTGAGGTACTTCGGCTCGCCGTCGCCGAGGAGCCGCCCACCGAAGCCCACGACACGACCACGCAGATCGTGGATCGGAAAGAGGAGCCGATTGCGGAATCGGGGCGCGAGCGTCCCATCATCGCGGCGCACCACGAGGGCCGCCTCGAGCAGCGGTTCGTCCGCGACGCCCAGTTGCTTCATCGCCGCGACGAACTCGGCCCCGCGCGGGGCATAGCCGAGGCCAAGTTCCGCCGCGGCATCGAGGGCGATCTCGCGATCGAGGAGATAGCGTCGGGCCCGTTCGGCCTCCGACGCGTCGCGCAGCTGAGTGGCGAACCACCCCTGCGCCACCTCGCATGCCTGATAGAGCGGCTCACGCGGATCCGGACCGATCCGCTCCGTCGCCTCGGGAATCACGACCCCCACCCGACGCGCGACCTCGCGCACCGCCGACGGATAGTCCAGACCGAAGCGCTTCTGATACCAGGTGAAGACGTCGCCCGCCTCGTGACAGACGAAGCAGTAATAGAGGTTCTTCCGGGGGATGACGGCGAAGTTGCGGTTGGTCCCGCCATGGAAAGGGCACGGCCCGCGCCAATCGCTGCCATTGCGCTTGAGCTGCACCGACTCCTGCACGACTTCAAGCAAGTCGGCACTGTCGCGGACCTGCTCGATGAGCTCATCCGGAATTCGTGCCATCAGCGCAGCACCGCGATCGTCACGCCGGTCCCACCCTGCTGCCGCGGCGCGAAGTCGAAGGACGCGACACGCTTGTCGTGCTTGAGAAGGCGTCGTACCATCTCGCGCAACGCCCCAGTCCCCATGCCGTGAATGATGGCGAGCTGTGGATGCTCGGCGAGCACCGCGCCATCGAGTGCTCCGAGCACCATCCCCTCGGCCTCGTCGGCGCGCATGCCGCGCAGATCCAGCTCGGTCGCACTTTCCCGCGCGGGCTCCTCGACTGGACGCAACATGGGCTTTGTCCTGGGTGCCGCCTCGGACGCATTGAGCGGAGTCAGGGACGCCGCGGTCACCACCAGCCGCATCGTCCCGACCATCACGACCACCTTGCCATCGCCCCGCATCTCGGCGACGTCCCCGACGGTGCCGGTGGAGAGCCGCACACGACGGCCAGCGGCGATCGCTCCCGTGCCCGCCGGCTCCAGGGTGTCCCGCTCCTCGAGGCGGCGCGACTCGCTGCGCACGCCGTCCTCGACGAGCCGACGCGCCTCGCGTGCCGTGGCCTCGTCCCCCGCCCCCTTGGCGAGCGCGAGGGCGTCCTCGACCAGCTTGCGGGCCTGCAGCAGATAGGCCTTCGCCTGTTTGGCCCGCTCGCGTTCCGCCTCCTTCTCCTGACGCTTCAACTCCGCGTCGCGCGCGGCCTGCCGCTCCGCCGTGCCCGTTGCCACTGCCTCGCGGCGCTCGACGTTGCTGCTCCGTTCGACGAGGGCAGCCTCTTCGCTGCGGAGGGTCTGCTCGCGGATCTCGACCTGCGCAAGCAGGCGATCGAGGTCGCGCTCGGCCTCAGGGACCAACGCCTCCGCGGCCTCCAGCACCGCGGGGTCCACCCCGAGTCGCCGTGCAATGGCGAGTCCGTACGAGCGCCCGGGGATCCCCTTCGTAAAGCGATAGGTGGGCGAGAGCGTTGCCGCGTCGAACTGCAATGAGCCATTCACCACGCCGGGGACGCGCGTTGCGAGGTCCTTCAGCGCCCCGAGGTGGGTGGTCGCGAGGGTGAGCACACCACGCCGCGTGAGCGTCTCGAGCACCGCCATCGCGAGGGCGCCGCCTTCCGCCGGGTCCGTGCCGGAGCCGACCTCGTCGAGGATCACGATGGCGCCGGCGTCGGCGGCATCGAGGATCCGGCGCAACTCGGCCACGTGGGCCGAGAAGGTCGAGAGATCCGCGGCAAGGGATTGATGGTCGCCGATGTCAACGAAGAGTCGCCGGACGATCGGCAACACACACTCGGCACCAATCGGCGGCACGATGCCGGCCTGCGTGAGCGCGAGCATCAAGCCGGTGGCCTTGAGGAGCACGGTCTTGCCACCGGTGTTCGGTCCGGAGATGAGCAGGGTCCGCTCGTTGCCGTCGAGCACCAGATCGAAGGGCACCACAGCGATCCCACGCGCGAGCAGCAAGGGATGCCTTGCCCCCAGCAGGCGGAGTGGCGTGCCGACCTCGCCCACAGCGGGGACTTCACCGTGCGTGTCGCGGGCCCAACGCGCTCGCGCGAGGATGGTATCCACCTCGACGGCGACGGCATGCAGCGCGGCGATCGTCTCACGCAGCGGCCGCAGCTTCTCGGTGAGTTCGCGCAACACCACCAACGTCTCGCGCTCCTCGGCGATGATCGCGGCGCGCACAGCGTTGCCCAGTTCGATCGCGGCTGAGGGTTCGAGGAAGAGCGTTCCAGCCGAGCCGGATTCGTCGTGGATGATTCCCTCGGGGCGGCTCCGGGCATCGCGGCGGACCGGAATCACGTAGCGACCAGCGCGCATCGTGACGGTCGCCCCACCAGGAACGGCAGCGGGATCGAGGTCGCGCAGCAGCGACTCGAGGCGCCGCACGAGGCGCTCGCGGGCTGCGTGGACTTCACGGCGTGCCGCGGCCAGCGCTGGCGAGGCGGTATCGAGCAGGTCGCCATCGTCGCCAACGGAGAGCTCGAGCAATCGCTCGATGGTGCGGTCGGCGGGCGGGGTGCGGAGGGCGGCCACCTTGGGGCACGACTCGGCGAGTCGTTCCAGCTCTCCCGCCACCGCGCGACCCGCGGCGAGGGTGACCTTCACTGACGCGAGCTCCGAGACCTCGAGGACGCTCCCCTCCATGCGGAGCCGGCCGAGGGCGCCCTTGAGCTCGGGGACTGGTGGCACCTCGAGTCGGTCGCCTCGGCGGAGCACGGCGAGGATCTCGCCGACGAGGGCGAGCTCCCAGCGGATCCAGCCGCGGTCGTCGGTCGGTCGCCGGGCGCGGAGCTGGGCAGCGCCCAGGGGGCCGGCGGCATGGCCTGCCACGACGTCGAGGACGGCTTGGAACTCCAGCGCCGCCAGCGCATCGGCGGAGGTGGCGGGATCCAACGGCAACGGGGTGCCGCTCCCTTGGTAGGACGGCACCCCGATCGGTCCTGCGCCGAACACGGTCATCCCTGCGACAGCGCCTCGCGGGCGACCTGATTGATCACCTTGCCGTCGGTTCGACCCTTGAACTGCCCCATGAGGACGCCCATCAATTTGCCGAGGTCGGTGGTCCCGGCGGCGATGGCAGCGCGGGCGGCGACGCGGATTTCCTCCGGGTCGATTTCGGGCGGGAGATAGCCCTTGAGCACGCCGATCTCGTACTCCTCGCGCGCCGCGAGTTCCGGCCGATCGGCCTTGGTGTACTGGTCGAACGAATCGAGGCGCTGCTTGATCTGCTTGCGCAGCACCTCGATCGTCTCGACGTCCGTGGGATCGCGTCCGAGCTCGATTTCACGGTTCTTCAACGAGGCAAGGACCGTCCCCAGCAACAGGGTCCGGTCCTTGTCGGCAGCCTTGCGCGCCACGATCTGGTCAGCGCGCAGGCGAGCGGTGATCTCAGGCATACGTGCGGCCGCGACGCGTCTTGCGCTGGGCGGCATTTTCCTTCCGCTTCCGCTTCTCGCTCGGCTTTTCGTAATGCCGATGCTTCCGCAGATCGGAGAGGATGCCTGCCTTTTCACACTTCTTCTTGAAGCGCTTGAGCGCCCGCTCGAAGCTCTCATCCTCGTGGATGACGACTTCTGACATGAACTAAATCACCCCTCTCGGACCCCCGATCAGGGGGCGGTTAAGACATAGAAGGCCAAAGCTAGCGCCGAGCCGGGGTTACGGCAATCCTTGAGGCCGTTGAAGGGGTGAACGGTGAACGGTGGACGGTGAACGGGAGAATCCAGCGCAGCTGGGAGGCCCCCCTGACTCCTGACCCAGCGCGGCCCCTGGCCGCGCCCCGTTCACCGTTCACCGTTCACCCTCTACCCCGGCGGCCACCGCATCTGCCTTCCCCCCAGCACATGCAGGTGGAGGTGGTGCACCGTCTGCCCCCCTTCCCGCCCGGTATTCATCACGAACCGGTAGCCCGAGTCGGCCAGGCCGAGGTCGGCGGCGACCTGGACCCCCAGCGCCATGACCTCGCCCAGCAGCTGGGCCCCCTCCGCCCCGGTGGCCTGGGCTGCCGAGGCGAGGTGGTGGGTGGGGATCACCAGCACGTGAGTGGGGGCCTGCGGCGAGAGGTCGCGGAAGGCGACGGCGTGCTCGTTCCGGGCGACGATCTGGGCCGGGATGTCGCCAGCGACGATGCGGCAGAAGATGCAGTCAGGGGTCATGGGGTGGCCTCACATCCGGAGCGTACTCGATCGGTCGGGGTCAAATCCCGGCTCATCGCACTATAGTTAGCCAAGCAACTGCAGAAGCTTGTTGCCCGCCTCCTCGTGTCGTCAGTCGAACCCGATACCGTCCCACCGCAAGGTCAACTAGGCCGAGACTCCGAGAAACCTCTACTGCGTTTGACGTAGCTGGCTCTGAGAATTTGATCGTGAGCTCGGGCTTCACCTGAGCCGAATCCGTCGCGCGAAATAGCTCGACGACGGTCTCATACGTTGTCCCGGGTTGGCGGCCGTTGAGCTGATAATAGAGCTCCGCTGTCCCACCGGTCCGGAACGCGTTGAGCGGATTCAGGGGCACCCGCTGGGAACCAGAGTTCCATTGCGTCTGGCTGGATTCGGTGCCGAGGACGATATCACTCACACACAGGCTTCCTCCGATCGGACACACCGACACAGAGGGCAATGCAACGATTGTCCCGCGGTCAGACTGGGAGACGACCGCTGAGGCAACATGCTCGCCTCCGAGAACGGGCATCTCCACGAGCCCCGTCAGGAAATCGCCGGGCTGAAGTGCTCGAGCCGTGGCAAATCGGCGTAGGGTATCGAGTCGTGCTTCAGAGCCGTTCGCCTTTCGCGCCGCCATCAGTTCGATTCGGACGGGATACACAACCCTGCCACCCGTTTCTGTTGTGGGCAATGGTTGGAGACGATCCCCGGGAATCGCGAAGGCAACGACGAGCCTGCCCTCGCCAGCCAAACCGTACCTGAGCCCTACGATTTGCACGATGGCCCCGAGTGGTGCACCCACAGTCCGCTCGTATCGATCCGTCGTTGTCGCACGCAGGATTGTTTCACCGCCAGCCGTGCGAGCATTCTCGCGACGAGAAATCGAGTTCGCGCGTGCGTCAACCGAAAATCTTGCCATTTCGCCGACCCGAATATCGGAAACCGGTGAGCAGAGCGGAGGGTCCAGATGGCAGAGTTGATTCCGCTGCAGTGGATCCACATTGATCAACGTCGGGACCAAGACCGACGCCCCTGCTTGCCCATCGAAGTTCTCCTCCTTGAACGAGAGGATCAGTGGATCCCCCCCACGCTCGTACCGCCAGAGTTCGTAGGCCAGGCCATCGCTCGTCCTGGCCACGGCGTCGGGTGGGCCGTGCCGAACAAAGATGACCCCACGATCATCAAGCCGATGCTGCGTGGATCGATAGGCCCTGAGCATGTATCCCGTTCCGAGCGCACGATCATAGATCGCGGCTCGCTGCGCTTCCTCGTCAGGAATCTCATCGACGAATCGCTGGAACAGTTCCGCGGCCCCATAATCGGTCGTCAAGGCAGCTTGGGAGTTCTTGTGCCTCCCGCTCACCGGCAACTCTAGTCGGAAGCGCTTGAAGGCCTCTTCGACTCTCCGGTAGTGCTCGCGGAGGCGGGCCCCTTCGGCCCTTCCTTCCCTCACATCCCTCGATGACCAGAAATGTGCGAGCCAGTTTGCTCTGGGCTGCCCGGCTGGGAGCGTATCCCACGTTGCCACCTCGACAGGCGACGCGACCCATCCAATCTCCCTGCGATAGGCCGCCACACATCGGGCACTGTTGCAGGCCGCTCCCGAAAGATGAGCATCCCGACCACGCTGGGG
>JBBRGR010000103.1:0-6669 GCA_038223815.1 Gemmatimonadales bacterium | reverse complement strand
CGTTCGCCGACTACATCGCGATGCCGGCCGGCAACGTGATGAAGTTGAACGGGATTCCAACCGATATCGGGGCAATCATGGACCCGATCGGCAACGCGGTGCACACGGCGCTGGAGGGGGGGGCGGTTCCGGGTTGTACCGCGCTGGTGCTGGGGTGTGGGCCGATTGGCTGTTTCGCCGTCGGGGTGCTCCGGGCGGCGGGTGCCTCGCTGGTGCTGGCGTCCGACTTCAATCCCTTTCGCCGCGAGCTGGCGACCACGATGGGGGCCCAGCACACCTTCGACCCCGCGTCCGACGACGTGGTTGCGCGGGTGCGTGAACTGACGGGTGGGCTGGGCGTCGACCTCGTCTGCGAGATGAGCGGACACCCCGCCGGGCACGCCCAGGCGTTTGCGGCGGCCCGACCCGGAGGGCGCGTCAACCTCCTCGGCACGCCGAGTCGCACGACCGAGGTGGATTTCGCCAGGGATGTGATCTTCAAGGGACTCACGCTCTACGGCGTCACCGGCCGCCGGATGTATCGCACCTGGATCGAGATGACCCAGCTCCTCCGCGCCGGACAACTCGACCCACGTCCAGTCGTCACCCACCGCTTCCCGCTGGAGCAAATCGCCGAGGCGATCGCCGTGATCAAGGCGGGCGAGGCGGGCAAGGTCATTCTGGAGATCGGCGCATGACGGTCCTGTCCTCACTCGACCAACGCCTCACCGACGCGCTCGAGCAGTTCCGCCGGGACGGCGTCTACAAGACCCTGAATCACCTCGACTCCCCCCAGGCCGCCCGCGTGCAGATGGAAGGCCGCGGCGAGGTGCTGATCCTCTCCTCGAACAACTACCTCGGCCTCGCCGCGCACCCGACGGTGATGGCGGCGGGCAAGGCGGGGATCGATCGCTTCGGCGCAGGGACCGGCTCGGTGCGCTTCATCTGCGGCACCTTCACGATCCACCGCGCGCTCGAGGCCGCATGCGCCCGCCTGGTCGGAACCGAGGCCTCCCTCTCGTTCGTGAGTTGCTGGAACGCCAATGAGGCGCTGCCCGCGACCGTGCTCACCGCCGACGACATCATCCTCTCCGACCAACTCAACCACGCCTCGATCGTCGACGGCTTGCGGCTCGCCAAGTCGATCACCAAGTGCGAGACCGGCGTGTACCGGCATGGGGACTTCGCGGACCTCGACGCCAGGCTTACGGCCGCCGCCGACAAGACGGTCAAGATGGTGGTCAGCGACGGCATCTTCTCGATGGAGGGGACGATCGTGGACCTCCCCGCGCTGCTGGCAGTCTGCCGGAAGCATGGCGCGGTGCTGTGGATCGATGACTCCCACGCGACCGGGGTGCTGGGCGCGACCGGGCGCGGGACGGCCGAGCACTTCGGCCTGGTGGGCGAGGTGGACATCATCACCTCGACGCTGGGAAAGGCGCTCGGGGGGGCGGCCGGCGGCTTCGTGGCCGGGTCAGCCGCGCTCTGCGATTACCTCACGCAACGCGCCCGTCCGCAACTCTTCACCAATGCCCTTCCGGCCACCGTCGCGGCCTCGGCACTGGCAGCAATCCAGGTCCTGGAGGCGGAACCCGAACGAGTCACCCGACTGCGGGAGAATGCCCGCTATTTCCGGCGGCGCCTCGAGGAACTCCACTTCCAGCCCCTTCCGGGCGATACTCCCATTGTCCCGGTGATCCTCGGCGAAACCGCGGCGGCGATCCGCATGAGCGAGCGCCTGCTGGCAGAAGGGATCTTCGTCACGGGCTTCGGCTTTCCGGTGGTTCCCCAAGGAGCGGCACGGGTTCGCTGCCAACTGTCGGCGGACCACACCCGGGAGGATCTGGACATCGCCCTCGCCGCTTTCGTGCGGGTGGGGCAGCAGCTGGGGCTGGTGTGAGAGACATCGGCCTGTTCTTTGCGGTTTGCCCCGACGATTCCCTTCAGGAGGCCTACTGATGTCGCACTTCCGGCGGGCGCTCGTCGCCTGCACCGTCGCTCTGGCTGCCGCGGGCACCCTGCCCTCGTCGGCGCTCGCCCAGCGAAACGATTCCTATACCTGGAAGCTCGGCCTGCAGGCCGGCTCGATGATCCTCCAGACGCGCACCCAGGATTCGGAGCTGATTCCCTCGGCCGGCGCCCACGTGCTGATCATGGGGCGTCGGGGTGGCCTGCTTGCCGGCGTGGACGAGGCCTTCGGTTCCGACGAGGCCTCGGGCCTCATCATCTTCAATGATGTGCGCCGCTATCAGGCCGTCTTGATGGCCTTCCCGATCGCGGCCCCACTGGAGCCGTATTTCGGCGTGGGCGGCGGCATCATGCAGGTGGTAAGTCCGCGGGTGGATGCAGTGGTCCAGGATCCCTTCCAGCGCGACGCGCTGCTGACGGCAGCGCGCGACGCCTCCGCCTCGGGGTTCCTCACGGCCCTCGCCGGACTGCAGGGACGGTGGAACCGATTCACCGCCTTCGGACAGGTGCAGATCCACACCGCCCCGAATGACGACAAGCTCCTCCGCGGCGCCTCGTACTCGGTCCACGGCGGCATCCGCATCGGCCTCGGCAGCGCCAAGGACGGGGTGAAGGCCGGCGGGTACTAGGACAGCGAACGGCGAACCGCGAGCCGCGAACAGCGGGACAAATGGTGAGGGGTGAGGGGTAAGGGGGGTTGGTCCCCTTCACGCCTCACCCCTTACCGCTGTTTGCGGTTCGCCGTTCGCCGTTCGCCGTCCCTATTTCTTCTTCACCGCCGCCTTCTTCACCGCCGTCTTCACCGCCGTCTTCGCCGCCGGTTTCGGAGCGGCCTTGGCCGTCTTGGCCGCCTTGGGCGCGGGAGCGGCCTTCGGCGCAGGCGTCGTCTTCGCGGCGGCCTTCTTGGCCTTCGGCGCAGGCGTCGTGGCCTTGGCCGCCTTGGCCGCCTTCGCCGGCTTGGCGACCTTGGTTTCCTTCGCCAACGCGTCCGTCTTCACGGGCTCATTCCCCATCGGTGCCGCGAGCGACACGGCACCGACCGGCGAGAGGTTGATCACGCCCACCATCGGCATACCGCCCGACCCCGACGGCGCACGTGCGCCACCGCGGAAGCGGATGCTCGGACGCGACGGTGTCAGCGTCACGACGCCGTCGGCTGAGGTCGTACTGGTGCTCGGCTCCGGCGCCGTCCGGCGCTGCGCGGCAGCGTGGTCGTTCCGATGCGACGCCACTTCGTACTGATCGTCCCCGAGGAGGCGGACGTCGGCAACTTCCGCGTCATTCGCCTGGCGGAGCAGCTTGAAGAAGCGCGGCACCTCGAGGAGGACATCCTCGGTCCCGTGGAGGGCAGCCATGCGCGCCCGCACGAGCTCGTGCGCCGCGGGCGTCGGCAATTCGCCGAGGGCACGGCTCAGGAGCTGGAATGCTTCGGCGAGCGTGAGCCCACTCGGCTCGGCAATGTACGGCGCAGCGGCAACCGCCGGTGCGCTTGTCGTCGGTGCGACACCCTCCTCGCCCTTGCCACGACCACGACCACGACCGCGTCCACGACGACGACCGGCGCGATCTTCCACCTTGCCGTCGGCGGCGGGTGCGGTCTCGACGGGGCGGGGCGCCGGCGTCACTGCGGGCGCCACGGCCGGGACCGCAGCAGTTCGCCCGCCACGACCGCGTCCCGCGTCCCGCGGGGGACGACCACTCTTCGGCTCGGCCGGAGCGGTGCTGCCACCCTTGACAGGTGCCACGTCGTACTGGCCGTTCTCCTGCTTGATCACCTGGATCAAGCCGCGCGAGCCGGCCTCGGTCACGAACTTCGAGAAGCGGTTGAAGCCGACATTGCTCTCGTCGAAGTTCGGATCGATCTGCTGCATCACCTGTTTCAGGCGATCCGAACGCATCACGTCGCCCTGCGCCACCATCTTCACCACCGACTCGACCACCAACTCCCAGGGATCGCGCTGTGCCGAGGGCGCGTCGCTCTCCTTCGTCAGGCCCGCGAGATCCGAGTAGGAGAAGTACTCGTCGCAGTTCTGGATCAGGATGTCGGAGGCCGACTCGCGGATCCCGACCCCGATGACGTACTTGCCATACTCCTTCAGCTTCAGGACCAACGACGAGAAATCGCTGTCGCCGGAAAGGAGGATGAAGGTACCGATCTCGGGGCGGGTGAAGACCAGTTCGATCGCATCCACCGCGAGGCGGATGTCGGTCGCGTTCTTCTTGTTGGTGCCGAAGGCCGGGGCGAAGATCAGATCGATCGACGATTCCGACAGCGGCACGATGTACTGCGGGTAGCGACGCCAATCAGCAAATGCGCGCTGGACGGCGACCTTGCCCTTGATGATGTCGGAGTTGAGGAGGGTGCGGAGTTCCTTGGTGAGATCGGAACGGACCCCGAGGGTCACATTGTCGAAGTCGATCAGCAGCGCGGCGTTCGGCGCATGCAGGGCGGGCACGGCCATGTGCCGGCCGGCCCGAAAGGCGGGAAGAGAAGTCACGACGGTCCTGTGTGTGTGGCCGTCCCCGGTCTTGTCCTCCCGGCCCCGTCACGCCGGATGGCGGACATTGTGGGGTCGGGGCGGCAACGAGCGAGACGGCGTGCGGTCCGTGCGGCGCCCCAATGGCGCCCGCGCGTGGGACCCTCAAAGCTAGCCGAGCGCCACCACTCGCGCCAACTCCTGCCGTTTGATCTTGCCGCTGGCGGTCATCGGGAAGCCATCGAAGAAGCGCACCAGGTCGGGCACTTTGGTGGCCGAGAGGAGATCCTGGCAGAAGCGGCGCAGGTCCGGGCCGGTCACCACCGCCCCCTCCAGGAGGACCACACACGCGCAGATCCGCTCGCCGAGGACATCGTGCGGGACGCCCACCACGCAGGCCTCCTCGACGCCAGGGTGGGTCCGCAGCACGTCCTCGATCTCGCGCGGCGTGACCGTCTGCCCTGCCCGCACGATCACTTCCCTGCGGCGCGCCACAATCGACACAAAGCCTTCCTCATCAAGGTGGGCCAGATCGCCGGTGAGCAGGTAGCCCTCGGCGGTGAAGCTGCGCGCCGTTTCGTTGGGCATCCGGTGGTACCCAAGCATGAGCGTCGAGCCGTGCACGGCGAGTTCCCCCACCGCTTCGGTGCCGTGCAGCACCCCGCTGCGCACGTCCACCACCCGCACCTCGATCCCGTCGAGCGGCCGCCCAACGGTCGTGCGCCGCTTCTCCGGCGGATCACTCCGGCGCGTGGCCGCAACCGTCGGCCCCGCTTCCGTCAGGCCATAGACGATCTCGACGTCGCACCACTGCCGAATGCGATCCACCAACGCCGGCTGCACTGCGCTGCCGGCGATCACGCCGCCGCGGAGCGAGCTGAGGTCAGACGTGCCAAAGGTCGGATCGCGCATCAGGAGCTCGAACATCGTCGGGACGCCAGGCAGATGCGTGATGCCGGCGCGCGGGATCAGGCGCAAGGCGGCGTCCGCATCGAATCGAGACTGCAGCACCACCGTCGCGCCGGCACTGATCGCGGTGAGCAGCACCGAGAGCCCGAAGACGTGGAAGAGTGGCAGCGCGAGCAGGACGCGGTCCGTCTCGCCCAGGGAGACCGCGGTCGCCGTGCCCGCGGCCGAACCGAGCATGGCCGCGTGCGAGAGCAGCACGCCCTTGGGCTTGCCCATTGTGCCGGAGGTATAGACCAATGCCAGCGGCGCGGTGGCGGCGTGGTCGAGTGGGATGGGTGGCTGACGTTCCCCTCGCGTGAGCATCTCGGTGAAGGGCACGGCCCGGTCGTCAAACCAGCGGGTTCCGGCGCCTGCATACACGATGAGGTGCAGCGACGGCAAGTCGGGGAGCAGCTCGTCAAAGAGCTCGAGGTAATCGAAGGGGGTGGCACTCTCGGGGATGATCACCGCGGCGACTTCGGCATGGCGCAACTGATACTGCAACTCGTGATACCCCAACCCCGGATCGAGCGGGACGACCGTCAGGCCGGCCTGCGCCGCGGCGAGCAGGGCAACCACCCACTCGGTGGTATTCGGCAGATCGATCCCCACCCGATCCCCGACCGCCAATCCCTCGGCGCGGAAGGCGCGCGCCAGCGCGTCGGCGCGGTGGGCCACATCGCCCCAGGACGTCGTGGTGTCCCCATCGACGAGCAGGGGGCGGTCCGGATGCGCGGCAACTCGGGCGGCGAAGCGCGGGGCAAGATGCGGAATGGTCACGGGCCGGTCTCGGCGGATGGAGGCACGGTGGCAATGTACGAGCCTCCAGCCACGAACGGCAGGGCGTCAGCCGATCAGCATGGCCGGATCGGAGTCGGCGAGGGTGAGGGTGAAGCGGAAACAGGTCCCCTCCCCAGCGATCGCGGACACATCGAGGGTGGAGCCCATCGCCTCCACGAGCTTGCGGCAGATCGACAGCCCGAGCCCGGAACCCGAAAAGGCATAGTCCCCCGGCTTCTGGCGGCGGCGGAATGGCTCGAAGAGCGTGGCCATCGCGGCCTCCGGAATCCCGCGGCCGGTGTCGCGGACGATCACCTCGATGTCGTCGCCCTGCAGATCGATCAGCGTCACCTCGACGTATCCGGCCGAGGAGAACTTGAGGGCATTCGTCGTGAGGTTGAGCAGGACCCGGTTCAGCGCGCTCGGATGGCCGAGGCGTCGATCCCGCGCGGGACCCTGAAAGCGCAATTCGAGCCCCTTCTCTTCGGCGATCGGGCGGACGATGTCCCGCACCGAC
>JBBRGR010000102.1:0-6673 GCA_038223815.1 Gemmatimonadales bacterium | reverse complement strand
GGCTCTTCGGCGACCACTACCGGGCCTATCGGGATCGGGTGCGCCGCTGGCTCTGAGGGGAGTTGGCGTGGCGTCTGGAGTCGCGCATCTTCTAGGGTCCCCAGCCTGCGACCCGCCATGATCCGCCTCACGCCTGCCACCGTGCGCCTCGCCGCGCTCCTCCTCCTCCCGCTCGGTGCGCCCGCCGCCCAGGCGCCGGAGGGTCCGACTGGGCTGCTCTCCTGGTCCGAACAGATCCGGGTGCGCGAATCGTGGCTCGACGCCCGGCACGCGATGCTGCTGCCGATGATGCGCCGACACGGCATTGGCATGTGGATCGTGGTGAACGAGGAGTTCCACGACAACCCGGTGGTGCACACGATCGCCCCGCCGCGCCCCTACACCGGCAATCGCGATGTCTTTGTGTTCATGGATGCCGGCGAGCGGGGGCTCCGGCGCGTTGCCCTCACCGGCTATTCCGAGGACAACCTCACCCGTTGGTTCGAGAGCACCGGTGAACCGCGGCCCGCGCCGGTGGTGCTTCGCGAGCTCTACGCGGAGCATGCGCCCGCCACGATCGGCTTGCAGATTGCCGGGGGAAGAGGCCAGACCCGCACGCTGACCCACGATGCCTACACCTGGCTGATCAGCATCCTCGGCGAGGAGGCGGTGCCGCGGTTTGTGAGTGCCGCGCCGCTGATCGAGGAGTTGCTCGACACGCGACTGGCGGAGGAGAAGCCGCACTACACCGCTGCGGTGGCGGCGACGGCGCGCATCGTGGAGCGCGCCCTCTCCGACGAGGTGATCCGGCCCGGCGTCACCACCGTCGGTGACGTCCGCAACTGGCTCTATGACGCGCTCTGGGCGCACGGCGTGCGCACCTGGTTCCAGCCCGATCTGCGCATCCAACGGAAGGGCGGCGGGCTGCCGCTCTCGCGCGGCTTCCTCGCGGTCGCTCCGGAGAAGACGGTGATCCTCCCCGGCGACGTGGTGCACATCGACTTCGGGATCAGCTACATGGGCTTCGACACCGACTGGCAGAAGATGGGCTATGTGCTCAAGCCCGGTGAGACCGATGCCCCCGAGGGGCTCAAGGCCGCGATGCGGAACACGAACATGCTTCAGGACGCCCTGATGCGCCGCCACTCGCGTCCGGGCCAGAGCGCCGGGCAGGCCTACCGGGCGACCATGCAGGAGATGAAGGAGCGCGGGATCGAGGCGATGATCTACTCCCACCCGATCGGGCTGCAGGGCCACGGCCTCGGCGCGAGCATCGATTTCCGGTCGGCGGCGCGACCCGCCGCGGAGGGAAAGACGCTCCGGAAAGGATCGTACATCTCGATCGAGCTCAACACGAAGACGCCAGTGCCAGAGTGGGGTGGCGAGCCACTCTTCGTCATGATGGAGGACGATGCGTGGCTCGCCGATGACGGCTGGCACTTCTTCCGGCCCCGACAGGAGCAGTGGTTCCTCATCGGGCGACGCTAGGGCGGCTGGGGCAGGAAGGGGGAACGACATCATGACGAACGCCGGCACTCCATGGGGAGCGCCGGCGTTCACTTGTGGCCTACGACCCCGCCGCTGCTCCGCAGGGCGGGGCAGGCCCCGCCGCCGTGATGCAGGGCGGGGCAGGCTCACACCTGCTTCGCCTTCCGCCGCCGTGCCGCCGCCATCCCGGCCAGACCGGTCGCAAGCAGGGTCATGGTGGCCGGCTCGGGGACGACGTTGTCCGAGCCGAAATACGAGTCGCTCTGGGTGCCATAGAGCGAATTCAGGTCGAGATCGAGGTCGACGATGTACCAACCGTTCGATGCCGGGTCGCTCACTGACGTATTTTCAAAGAGTCCCCGGAACGCTCCCGACAGGCCGGTCGGATTCGAATTTGACTCGAATACCCCTGTTGCGGGGTTGAAGATGGCCGGGGCCAGCCCGGTCGCAGCGAAACTCAGGTCGTACGACCAGTAGATACCACCAGTGACTGGGGCGCCGCCTGGGGCGGAACCAGCATTCCAGAGCCGGCCGCAATCCCCAGGCGAGTCACACCCGGGCAGCCCGGTACCGCCAGTCACGGAGAAGGCGAAGGACGTCATCGCCGCGTTGGTCCAGCTCGTGCTCATCGAGGTGACGGAACCGCCCTCGATGTCATAGTGCTGAATGAACCCGTCGTTCTGGTTTGACGGGGTATTCCCCCCATTCAGGTACCAAGCCGAGAGCAGGACGGCCGAGTTCGCATAGGTCGCGCCCCCGAACCCGAGATTGCCATCGACCATGAACAGGCCAAGGTCGCGTGCGCCCACGGCAAAGGGTGAACCGGCGACGGCATTGATGCCGCCGAGGGCATCCGCTTGGCTCGTGTACCTGGAGATGGTGCCGCTGTACCCGAAGCGATCGGTCGAGACATAGCCCTGGGCGGTGGCTGAGACAGCACCTCCGAATACCAGCGCGAAGGCAAGCGTCGTACACTGGATGAACTTCACGTCGTTCTCCTGAAAGAGGAATGGAAAAACTGATATGGAGGTGTGACAGTGCTCTCCCCTCAGCCCCAGCGGGAGTCATGCCGCTACGGGCGACACCGTCAATTGCCCGTCAAGTCGTGACCCACATGCCGCTTGGCATTCCGACAATTCTCCTCCCCAACGCCGCCTCGCTGACTCGTCGGGACCACACCTGACGAGCGACCGCAACACTCCGATGCGTCACCAAGCAAATACCCGGCTCCGCCGCACGACGAACGCCGGCGACCCTCTCGGAGCGCCGGCGTTCGTTTACGACTGACGATCCATGCTTCAGACCTGCTTGGCCTTCCGCCGGCGTGACGCCGCCATCCCGGCCAGGCCGGTGGCGAGGAGGGTCATCGTGGCCGGCTCGGGGACGACGTTGTCGCCCACCTGAACGGCCATCTCGACGCTGCCGACGAAGAAGTCGCCGCGATACTGCTCCAACACGAAGTTGTAGCGGCCGTTCGCGTTCGGATTGAACGGCGTCGTTGCTGGCGCCTGATAGAAGCCGGCAAGACTCGTCCCGAGGTAAGCGAAGCCGAGGTTCTGCGAGTTGCGATAGCCGAAGAAAGCGACCGTGGGGTTGAACAGGATCCCCAGCCCGCCATTGCCGGCGGTCGGGTCCATGTCGTACAGGATCCGGAAGTTGAACGCGTCGAGATTCTGGCCCGAGATGTCGAACGAGAAGTTCCACAGCGAGAGGCCCGGGGCGCTTTCGCCAGGCAATGCGGAGTACGTCCCCGCACCGTCGTTGGTCAGCGCCGGGCTGGCAAATCGGGGCGTTGCGGCCAATCCGAGGGTGACGCCCTCGCAGACCCTGTTCACGACCGCAGTGTTGGGAATGCCAGTCCCGCCAAACGTGGCGCCAAGAAGGGCGCCGTAGGCCACGTCGGTGCAGGGCGACTGGGCAGCGAGCGGTGCTAACGGCGCAAGAAGCGCGAGTGCGAATGTCCACTTCTTCATGAGCATGATCCTGAGTAGGGGAAGCAGGTAGGAATCTGCGGGGATGTCACAACCACACTTACATGCAGGATCCGTTCCGCTTCATCCTTTCAATGCCGGCTGGGCGCAAACCCCCATTCCCACTGGCGTCGGGGTGCCCATGGCTCCATCGGAGGATGGAGATGCATTCGTCACATCGATCCCACAGGTGAGGATACCACGCAACAGCGGAGGCGACCGTTCGACACCCTACTCCTCATCCGCCCCCGTCAACGGCACCAATCTCCCGCGCGGCGGAATCCCCGCTTCCAATTCCAGAATCCCCACCGACGCCGGAATGTCGAAGCGGCGCGGCCCTGCCCCGCCCGGATTCATCACGGTGACGACCACATCCACCAACTCAAGCTTGGGGATGTGGGTATGTCCGTGGATCAAGATGTCCGCCGTCGGGAACGCCGCGTGGAACTCCTCGCTCGGCACGCCTCGCCCGAACTGGTCGCCATGGGTGACCACGATATCGAAGCCGTCGAGCTCGATCCGGGCAACCCGGGGCAGCTTGGCCCGCACATCAAAGTCGTCGGTGTTGCCGAAGACGGCAGTGACCGGGGCGATCGCTTCCAGTTCGGTGATGATGTCGAGCGGCCCGACGTCGCCAGCATGCAGAATGTGATCGACGCCGGCGAAGATCTCGAAGACCTCGGGCCGGAGCATACCGTGCGTATCGGAAATCACGCCAAGTCGCATCTCACCCCCCCCAGCGCGGCGCGAGGGGGATGTCAACGCCGAGGTGATCGAGCATCCGCTGCACCATGAAGTCGACCAGATCGCTGATGGCCGTCGGGCGGTGATAGAAGCCCGGTGCCGCCGGGATCACCGTGGCACCGGCCTCGGTCACGGCCGTCAGGTTGCGGAGGTGGATGAGCGAGAACGGTGTCTCGCGCGGTACCAGCAGCAGTGGCCGCCGCTCCTTGAGCATCACGTCGGCCGCACGCTCGACCAGCGACCGCGACGTCCCGCCGGCGATCGCCGCCACGGTCCCCATCGAGCAGGGGCAGATCACCATCCCGCGCGTCCGGTACGACCCCGACGCAGGCTTCGCACCGCGGTCGCCATCATCGTACACCGTGATGCTCGACCAATCACCCCCGGTGGCCGCGCGGAGCGCCGCCTCATCGGCCACGCCGGACTCGGTCTCGAGCAGTCGCCAGCCATGGCTCGACACGATGAGGTCCACCGGGACCTGCGCCCGCGCCAGCACATCGAGCAGGCGCACGGCGTAGGGGGCACCAGAAGCACCAGTTATTGCGAAGACGATCGGGAGCTCGGCCATTGGTCCTCACTACTCAGATTGAACTGATTGCAAGCGGCGCGGTCGGGGGGAAGCCGTCCCCGATGTTGTCATCCTGAGCGAGGCGACCCGCAGGGTCGCGCAGTCGAAGGATCTCTTTCCGTGCGCGTGGGGAAGAGATCCTTCGACTCCGACCGCTTCGCGGGCTCCGCTCAGGATGACAATTCTAGCCTCGCTCCGCGCTGCTCGCCGTTCGCTCAGGACACTAATCGGTCGAGGAGGGCGAATGCGAAGACCGTGACGCTCATCACCCCGTTCATCGTGAAGAACGCCGCATCGAGTCGGCTGAGATCGCCCGGCTTCACGAGTTGGTGTTCGTAGGCAAGAATTCCGGCCGCGATGATGACGCCGACGAAATACCAGAGGCCGAAGCCAGCGCCCCAGCCGAAGAGCGCCAACGCTGGGATGGTGATGCCGTGCAGCAGCTTGCCGAAGAGAATCGCGCGCGTCTGACCAAGGCGCACCACCGCACTCCGCAGTCCGTGATCACGATCGAACCCCTCATCCGGCAGCGCGTAGAAGACATCGAACCCCGCGACCCAGGTCATGACGCCCACAGTGATCACCAGCAGCAACCACCAGGGCGTGCTCCAGGCCCCCGTCACCCCGAGCCAGCCGCCCACCGGCGCGATCGCCAGCGACAGGCCGAGCCAGAGATGCGGCCACGAGGTGAAGCGCTTGGCGTAGGAGTAGCCGAGGACCCAGGCGAGAGCGACGGGGGAGAGCCAGAAGCAGAGGGGATTGAGGCGCCAGCTCGCAACCACAAAGAGCCCAGCGGCGATCACGACCGCACCCTTCGCCGTACCGACCGTGATCGCGCCGCTAGGCAGTTCGCGCGCCGCCGTCCGCGGATTCTTCGCGTCAAAGGCGCGATCGACAATCCGATTGAAGCCCATCGCCGCGAAGCGCGCCGACGAAAATGCCAGGGCCACCCAGCCGGCCATCGCCCAGGTCACCGGGGCCACGCGACTCGCGGCCAACACGCCGAGCAGCGCGAAGGGCAGCGCGAAGAGGGTGTGCGGCAGCTTGACGAAACTTGCCCAGACGGAGAGGGCAGACGAGCCAGTGAAAGTCTGGCCCTCACGATGATCGATCATCGATGATCGATCATCGATCACCCCACGATCCCCAGACTCGCCCAGATCTTGTCGACGCTCGCCTTCGTCTCGGCGTCCATCACGATCTTGTCCGGCCATTCGCGGGTGAAACCCTCTTCGGGCCACTTCCGCGTGGCGTCGATCCCCATCTTGCTGCCGAAGGAGAAGTGCTGCGAGGCGTGGTCGAGCACGTCCACCGGGCCACGCGCGAACTCGACGTCGCGCTTCGGGTCGATGTTGTTGAGCGCGACCCACCAGGTCTCTTCCTGGTCCTGCACATTCACATCCTTGTCGACGATCACCAGCACCTTCGACAACGACATGAGTCCGGTGCCCCACATCGCGTGCATCACCTTGTAGGCCTGCCCCGGATACTGCTTGTCGATGCTGGCGAAGACGAGGTTGTGGAAGATCCCCGCCGCCGGCATGTGGTAGTCCACGATCTCCGGGACCGTGATCCGCAGCAACGGGAGGAAGATCCGCTCGGTTGCGTGGCCGAGCCAGAAATCCTCCATCGGCGGCCGTCCGACCAGCGTGGCGATGTAGGTCGGCTGCTTCTTCATCGTCACCGCGGTGACGTGCACCCGCGGATAGCGATCGGCCAGCGAGTAGAAGCCGGTGTGGTCGCCGAAGGGCCCCTCCAGCACCAATTCCTCGCTCGGATCGATGTACCCTTCGATCACGATGTCCGACTCGGCCGGCACGTCGAGGTCGCAGGTGAGCGCCTTGGCCAGCTCGACCGGCTCGCGCCGCAGGAATCCGGCGAAGAGGAACTCGTCGATCGCGGGCGGCAGCGGTGCCGACCCGGA
>JBBRGR010000101.1:0-6719 GCA_038223815.1 Gemmatimonadales bacterium | reverse complement strand
GGTCCCACAGCGAGGCCCGCTCGACGATCACCTCGGCGGCCGTCCCCGACTCCTGCGGCGCCTGCATGGCGTAGCGGAAATCCGTGAGCAGGAGCGTATGCGTCGGCGTCAGGAGCACCATGCCCGCAGAACCGGTGAAGCCCGTGAGCCACCGGATATTGGGGAGGTGGCTGACGAGCAAGGCATCGGCGCCTTCACGTGCCACGGCCTCGCGGACGAGCGTCTGGCGCGCCAGCCGTCGATCAGCCATCGGCGAGAATGCCGACCAGGGCCTCCAGCGCCAGGAGGTAGCCGCGTCCACCAAGGCCGCTCACCATCCCGATCGCCAGATCGGCGGTCAACGAGTGGTGCCGCATTGCCTCGCGGCGATAGAGGTTGGAGAGGTGCACCTCGATGAACGGGAGCGGGGCCGCGAGAAAGGCGTCGCGGAGGGCGAGGGACGTGTGGGTGAACGCGCCGAGGTTGACGATCGCGCCGTCCACGCGGCCGGCCAATCCCTGCACCAGATCCACCAACTCCCCTTCGTGGTTCGACTGCCTCCACTCCAGCGCGACTCCAAGCGCCTCAGCGCGCGCAGTGACGTGCGCTTCGAGTGCGGCCAAGGTCGTCGCCCCGTAGATCGCCGGTTCCCGCTGCCCCAACAGGTTGAGATTGGGGCCGTTCACGACCGCAATGCGCGTCATCGGCCGAGTCCCCGCAGCCAATCCTGAAAGGCTGCGAAGTCTGCGGTATCCCGGACCACGGGCAGTGGGGCCTCGAAAAAGGCATCGAAGCCGGGTTCCTGCGTCGGCGCGGGCGGGGCGGCGGCGGCGACCCGCCCAAGCCACTCGCCAAGGGCAACGCCGCCGCTCAGCGAGGCGTCGTAGGGACGGGGACGCCGCGCCCTCAACTCCTGTTCGAGCGCCACGGCTTCGACGGCGTAGGCGGGCTGATCGGGGTGTCGTTCGGCAAGCGCCCGGAACGCCGCCGCGGCCCGATCGAGGTGACCCTGCTGGTGGTAGAGCCGGGCGAGGGATTCCGTCACCAGTTCCGGGTCCGCTTCCGGGAGCGGCTCATCGCCCGCGTCCCCCCAGAGCGCCCCGGCCAGCCACTCCTCGTCGGCGGTCCCATCCCCAGGGCCCAAGAGGATCGGCGGCGCATCCGCGGCATCGGCGGGGCCGAGGTCCTCTGCCGCGGCGGCACGCACGGCCGACCACGCCCGGGCCGATTCTGGGTGTCCCGACGCGGCCGCGAGCTCCGCCAGCGCCTCCAGGACGACGGGGTGGCTGGGATCCTGGCCGAGCGCGCGGTGGAGCGTCGCCTCGGTCGATGCGTGATCACCCTGTGCCTCGCGAATTCGCGCCAGCGCCAGCAGCCCCGGAATCAGCTCGGGATGCCGCTCGAGCCCCACGAGGGCGACGGCCTCCGCTTCGGCCAGGGCGCCCGCCTTGCGGAGGCCATCCGCCAGCGCCGCGAAGGCCGTCCCATCGGGAGCGTCCGCCCACCGGGCCGCGAGATGATCGAGTTCTGGGCTGTGCGGCATCCGGACCTGTGGTGGGGAGAGGCATGGGACATCACGGGTGGATCGGCAACACTAGCGCCACCGCAGGGCATGTCAAGGCGGGGGCCCCGGCTTGAGGTTCCTTCCCCGCTCCCCTAACTTTCCGGGCTGTTTCCTCCTCAGTCCGGAGCTGGTTGACCGCATATGATGCAATCCTTCCGCAACGCCGCCAAGCCGGTCGTACTGCTGATCACGATCACCTTCCTCTCCTGGATGATCGTGGACCTGAGCGGGCTCACCGGCAACGGCGGGTTCCTCTCGAGCACCTCCGTCGGCTCGGTCAACGGCGACAAGATCGATTCGCGCGTCTATCAGGAAGCGGTCCAGAATGCCACCACCCAGCGCGGGGGCAGTCTCGGCATCGAGGAACTCGAACAGGTACGCAACGAGGTCTGGGAGCAGTTCATCCAGAACGTCTCCCTCACCAGTGAGTTCAAGCGCCGCAATATCACGGTGAGCGCCGAAGAGGTGGCCGACGCGATCAGCAACGTGCCGCCGGACGAAATCCGGTCGGCCCCCGACTTCCAGACCAACGGCACCTTCGACATGGGCAAGTACCAGCGGTGGATCGTCTCGCCGGTGGGCAAGCAGTACATCCCGGTGCTCGAGCAGCGCTATCGCGAGGAGCTGATGCGCCGGAAGCTGCTCGTCGCAATCACCGCCGACGTCTACCTCTCCGACGCGGCCCTCTGGGATCGCTATCGGGACCAGAAGGAGCAGGCCCGCATCGGCCTCACGGCGCTGATTGGGCAGAGCCTCATTCCGGACACGGCCGTCGCGGTGACGCCGGCGGAAGTCGAGTCCTACTACGCCGCGAACAAGAAGGAATTCGAGCGTCCGCGGGCCGCCTTCATGAGCTTCGTCAGCGTCCCGCGGGTTCTGGATGCCTCGGACTCCGCCGCGGCGCTGGCTCGCGTCACGGCAGTGCGCGCCGAGGTCGTGGGCGGCGCCCCCTTCGCCGACGTGGCGTCCCGGGAGTCCAGCGATGGCAATGCGGCCCAGGGCGGCAGCCTCGGCACCTTCGGCCGCGGTCAGATGGTGCCTCCGTTCGACTCCGCCGCCTTCGCCATGCCGCTCAACACGCTGAGCCAGCCCATCATGACCGGCTACGGCTATCACCTGATCGAGGTGTCGGCCCGGACCGCGGACTCGGCCACGGCGCGCCACATCTTGATCCCGATCGAGCTCGCCGGCGCCCACCGCGATCTGGTGGACGCGCAGGCCGACTCGCTCGAGGGCCTGGGTGCCGAGCGGCTCGACCCGGCAGCACTCGACACGGTCGCACGTGCCCTGCGCCTCCCGATCGGCCAGACCGGGGCGGTCCAGGAGGGGAGCCGCGTCCTCCTCGGCCCCTATGTGGTGCCGGATGCCGGCGCCTGGTCGATGCGGGCCAAGCCGGGTGAGACCTCGCCGATCATCGAAGGAGAGACGGCGTTCTACCTCTTCCGCCTCGACTCGGTCACCGCCGCCGGGACGCCCCCGCTTGCCGGGATGCGGGGGCTCGTCGAGCGACAGGCGCGCGAGCAGAAGAAGGAGGCGAAGGCCAAGGAGATGGCCAACGAGCTCGTTGGCCGCATCAAGGCGGGAACGACCCTGACCGACGCCTCCACGGCGATGGGGCTCTCGCATCGCGAGTTCCCGCCGTTCGCGCGCGTCTCGCCGCCGCTCAGCAATGCGAAGCTGATCGGGGCGATCTTCAGCCTGTCGGATCGTCAGGTCTCTGACGTCATTGCAACGGACGAAGGGCTCTATGTGGTCGAGATGATTCAGCGACTCCCGGCGGACACGCTGACTTTCGAGGCGACCAAGGACAACCTGCGTGCCGAGGCGATCCAGGGTTTGCGGCAGGAGCGGGTGCGGCAGTACCTCGCCTCCCTGCGTGCCGCCGCGAAGGTCGTGGACCGTCGGGATGTCCTCTTCAAGACCAACGCCCAGCTCGAGGCCGCAGCGCCGGTCCAGCCGCAGGGCGGCACGTCCCCCTTCTAGCAACCGGTGCGCAGGCGGCCGCGTGATGGGGCCGTGGAGCACACGACACGGGCGCCCGAGTCACTGACTCGGGCGCCCGTGTCGTTGCCACCGGAGGAGGATTACTGCGAGAGGCGCTTCGGCTCACCACCGGCGGGCGGGACGTCGTCAGCGCCATCAAGCATCCGCTTCGTGGTGCGGTCGTCCGCCGGAGGATTGATCACCGCATCCTGCGTGTCCTTGAAGGAGCGCTGAAACTCGCGAATCCCCTTCCCCATCGACTGCCCGATCTCCGGGAGGCGCTTCGCCCCGAAGAAGAGCAGGACCACGACCATGATGATCATGATCTCCGTGAATCCGAGATTGCCGAGCATCGCCAGCTCCAGGTTTGTTAGAAAAGCGACCGTGCTGCATAGTACGCCAGCGCGACCCCAACCAGACTCATGATCGTGACGTGGAGGCCAATCGGCCCAAGCGTGAACGATAGCACGAGGAGATCGACGGACACAGGGCCGAACGTCGGGGTCACGGCCGTCGTGAAGAAGCTGCGGGCGGCGCTTTCGGGGAGGAACCGTTCCAGCAGGGCCGTCAGGAGGCCGCCGGTCACGAAGCCCGCGGCCAGGACGGCGAGATAGAAGCGTGGGCGGCGAGGTCCTGAGGCCATCAGCGGCGCCGCTCCAGCACGTACCCGAGCGAGGCTCGCAGGGTCTCGCGGGCGGGGGTGTCCGGCAAATGGGCCAACGCCTCCTCGGCCTCTGCGAGGAGCTGCTGGGCGCGGTCCCGGGCATAGTCCAGACCCCCATGCCCCCGCACCGCGTCCACGATCGCGGCGATCGCATCCTCGCTCGGCTCCGGATCGCGCATCAGCGCTTCAAGCGCCGAGCGTTCTCCCGGGGTCAGTTTCGGAATGGCATGAATCAGCGGCAGGGTGACCTTGTGCTCCCGAAGATCCAGCCCCGAGGGCTTGCCCGTGATCGCCTCGTCGGCGGTGTAGTCGAGCAGGTCATCGGTGATCTGGAAGACCATGCCGAGCTTCTCGCCGAAGGAGGCCAGGGCGTGACGTTGCGCTGCGGGGGTGTCGAGCGCCCCGACCTCACACGCCCCCGACATCAACGAGGCAGTCTTGGCCTTGATGAGCAGATCGTACTCCGCCTCGCTGAACGCCAGGGTGTCATTCGTCAGCAATTGCCGCATCTCGCCGACGGTCATGGCCGTGGTCACGCGCGACAGGATGCGGAGCGCATCGAGATTGCCAAGCCGGACCAATTCGACCACGGCTCGGGAGTAGAGAAAGTCCCCCATGATGACCGACACCTGGTGCGAGAACAAGGCGTTGATCGTCGGCATGCCGCGCCGGAGCGCGGAGTGATCGACGGAGTCATCGTGCACCAGCGTCGCGAGGTGGATCACTTCGATCACCGCGGCAAAGGTGGCGGCCCGTTCCGTCGGTCCGCCGGTCGCCTGGTCAGCGAGCAGCACGAGCGTGGGCCGGAACATCTTCCCGCGCATCCGGAGGAGATGTTGATTCACTTCGCTGATCAGCGGAAAATCTTCTTCGATCATCCGGCGCATTTCGGCGGTCACGTCCGTGAGTCGCTCGCGGACCGGCGCCTGAAGATCCGCGAGGGAGACGGGGCCGAGTTGAGGCAAGGTCACGACGAATGCTCCGCACTGAGGCCTGCGATCCGGTCGACGGCGTCCATGAAGCCCACGTCCACCGCAAGGACACGCTCGTAGTACCCCCGTGCCTGCTTTCCCTTCCCCTGCGACTCCAGCGCCCGCCCCAGCCAGTAGAGCACGCCGATCTTGGCGGAGTCGTCCTCGGGCCCGCGCTCGACGCTGCGCAGCACGGCCTCGGCCACCGGGGGCATTCCCTTTTCCAGGAAGGTGGCGCCGAGGGCCTCGGCCGTGCGCAAGCGCCCTTCCGTGGCCCGGAGCGCCTTCTGGAACTCGCCGACGGCCTCGTCGAGCAGCCCCATCTCCTTGAAGGCGATCCCGAGATCGTAGTGGGCCTGGTAGTCCTCCGCGGCGACATTCTGATCAAGCGCACGCTTGAACTCGGCGAGGGCCTCGCGGAAGGTCTCGTTCTCGTCCTCGGAAATGGCGGTCGTCTCTGTTCGCATCCGGGTCGAGCGCGGGCCGGCGTCATCGATCACCATCGCGCCGAAATCCACGAAGCCCTCCGGGACCGCCGGCGTCCCGCTCTCGGGCATCATGGCCCGCAGCGCCGCGCGAGCCGCGTCGTTCCGCTCATCGAGTTCCAGGAGGCGTCGGTAGACCGCCACCGCCTTCTCGCTGCCACCGCCGCGCACCAGGGCGTCGCCAAGCGCCTGATACGACTCCACCAGCCGGGCGGTGTCGTGCATCCGGGCGGCAACCTCGACGCGTGCCTGGTGCCGTGCGGTGGATTGCGGCTCCGCCTCGATCAACTCGCCGGCAACCTGCCATGCGTGCAACCATTCCTCACGGGCACTGTAGAGCTCCAGGGCACGATCCAGTGCGGCGATCCCCGACGCGCGATCACCCCGCTCGAGGTAGGCTTGGGCCGCGACCCGCTGCCCGAGGGGGTCATCCGGCTCCGGCGCGACGATCTCCTCGGCAGGAGCCTCCGTCTCGGCGCGTGACGGTGCGGGCACACTGCCGCCAAGATCGATGAAGAGGACGTCGTCACCCACGACCGGTGCCGCCGCACTTGCGTCGGTCGGCGGCGTGAACTCCCGCGTCTCGAGGCCATCGAGCTGGACCAGGAGATCCGGCGTGACAGTCGCGCCCTCGGGCCGGGTATCGAGCCCCTCCACGACGAGCGTCGCACCAACTTCCGCGGCGGTTCGTTCGATGTCCACCAAGCCATCGACGACACCAATCGTGGCGTCGACGGTTCCTGCCGAGTCCCCGACCGACTCCAATCCCTGAATCGCGTCGACCAGAGGGCGCCCGGCGAGCGGCACGGGGTCCAAGGTGAGGGGGGGCGTGGCCGGCGGAGCGTCGTGCGCCTGCGGCGAGGCGCGCTCCAATTCCATCGGGCCGGTATCGATGAAGACGAGGCCGTGGCCGCCCTCACTCCCACTCAGGGTCGTGGTGGGATCATCCGCCTCAGCCGCATCACGGCCCAGGAGCGCATCGACCTCTCGGCGCAGTTCGCGCCATCCGGCGAAGGTCGCGCCGAACCGCTCGAGCTCCGCGCGACAGTCATCCGCCTGACCGACGGTGTGCA
>JBBRGR010000100.1:0-6754 GCA_038223815.1 Gemmatimonadales bacterium | reverse complement strand
GAACTCGGCCTGCCACCGGGCTGGCTGAGCGCCGCCGCGGCCCCATTCATCCCCCTTCCCGACGATGACCCGGTCTCACTTGACGTCGAAGGCCTCCAGGTCGCGGTCTCCTCACCAGCCAACCTGCTGGCGATGAAGATGGCTGCCGGGCGCCCTCAGGATTTCACCGACCTCGTCGTCCTCTTCCGGCACCTGAAGATACGCAGCGCGGAGCAGGCCGTGGGCATCGCCGAGCGGATGTACGGCGAGGACTCCGTCGTACTGAGTGAGCCGAGAGAGTCACTACTCCTGCTTGCCGAGTCGGTCCTCGCCCGACTGCACGCCTCAGAGGCCGGGTGAAACGGCCACACGGGGGCCACAAGCCCAGGCCGCTAGGGGCCACGAGCGGTCAGCTGAGGCCGCCAATACCCGCACGATTCAAGAAGTTGCGGTGGCATAAGAAGTCTTCCCAAGCTGACAGTGCGGGTTCGATTCCCGCCACCCGCACCACAAGCGAAAAGTGTTGCAGCAAAACACGATTCGAGCATTTTGGTCTGCTCGGAGAGATGGTTTCAGGTCCACCATGGGCCACAACGGGCCACGGCCTCAGTGGACTTCGGGCAGACGCTCAGCCTTTGACAGTTACAGTCAGGGCCTTGCCAAAGGCGTGAGCGCCGGCCAGGCGGTGAGTCGTTTGGTGCGCCCCGGATTCCCACCTGATGTATGGAGGCACCGACACGTGCGCTCAGCCGTACACCTACTCGTCCCTTGGCGGAGGGTAGCCGGTCTCCCGGCTTCGAGGGTCCACTGCGTCGACGTTCAGAGTCTGATCGAGGCGTTGGCGACCCCAACGGGGGGACACTTTCACGCAGGGGTGTTCTTTGCTTTGCGGGACCTCGCGAACGGGTGTCATTCGTGTCTGGGCTCTGCCCGGTAGCCGATCGCTTGCGGCTCACGAGGACCTGACCGTTGGCGTCCAACTTGAGGCGTTTAGGCGCGTCGGTCAGCGCTCCACAGCCGGGACGCTGGTCAATCACGACATACGAACGCTGTCGAGGCGTTTGCTCGCGTCCCTGAGAGCCCTGCGGTAGTGCCGCACCCGGCTTTGGGCTTTGTCGGCGACGGTGAGGTGGTCTCATGTCGTGTCGCGGAAGTCGGTGTCGTTCTTGCCTGTGCCGGGGCTTCGAACCGCCACCGGCGCCTGCGTTACCGGAGAGCCGGTTGTAGTGGTCCTGAGGGAAGGCGAAGCGATCACCGTGGCCTGGCCGCCGTCGACGTGGTCTATTCCGTCGCGGCCGGTGATAGGTCTACTTGGCGGAGGCGATACTCACGTTGGCGCCCAGTCCGGGTCGGCGGGAGTGAAACGATGCCCGCCGCCGGGGCCACGCACCGACCTCACCTCTGCAAGCCACCAAGCCAGCTGACCGTGGTCTTCACCTAGTGGCTCTGCCTCATGCTGTCTGTTGCCGGCGGGGTCGGAGCTACGGCTGGCTTGCTTGTACGGGGGGATCTGACCATCGGGGCGGTGTGTGTTGTCCTCGGGTCGGTCAGCATGGAGAGAACGGTGGCGGCGGCGTCACCGAAGGTGACTTTGCTCCATGGCCCGAGGCGCAGGATGCCGGTGGTGACCGCCCCGGTGGGGCCGCCGGGGACCATGCGTGGGACGCGGACCAAGGTCCAGTCGATGTCGGTGCTGCGCTGCAGCAGCTGGGCCATGGCGCGTGAGCGGGGGACCAGGTCGCGGTCGTTGAGGTTGAGGTAGATGTTCACCAGCCGTTGCCCGATGTTGTCCGGGTCGCCCGGGAACGGCAGGTGATAGCCCTGTACGACGACAAGCCGGGTGATGCCGGAATCGGGCATGGCTGCCATGATGTTGGCGGTTCCGGCGTCGATCACGTTGGCGTCGCCGAAGCCCCCCAGGGCTGAGACTGCAGCCTGGCACCCGTCGAGGGTCTGCGCGACCGTGTCCGGGTTCAGAGCGTCGCCTCGGATGACGGTCAACGCTGGGTCTTGGCGCTGCACCGCACTGGGCGTCCTGGCCAACAGGTTCACCTGGTGGCCGGCTTCGAGCGTCATCGGCAGGAGAACCCGGCCGACGTTCCCGGTGCCGCCGAACATTGCAATCTTCATGCCACCAATCGTGGGCGCCGGAATCTCAGCGGCACCATCCCACTTTTGTGGCATGTCCTGACACGTCGTCCGGCTCGTACACTGGACGGATGTCTAGCGAGGCCAGGCCCCGGGCGGTGGAGAAGGTGGCCAGGCTCGCTGGCGACCCACGGGATCTGGTGTCATTTTGGCGGGCCGCCACCGACGTCGTCGCACCGGTCCTGCCGCATTGGTGGACGCCGTGCTTCTTCACCCTCGACCCGGCGTCAATGCTAGTGACCAGCCATTTTCACGAAGGGCTTGACGAGTTCCCCGCGCAGGCCCTGGCCGCCGAGTACTACGGCGATGACGTCCACCAGCTCGTTGACGTGGTGCGGTCCCAAGACGGCATCTCCACCCTGCACGAGGTGACCGGCGGCGACCCCACATCGTCACCGCGGTGGCAGTTCAACCGAAGCATGGGCGGTGACCAGGAAATGATCGCGCGGCTGCGGACCGGCCAGGGGCAGACCTGGGGAGCGGTCAGCTTCTACCGTGAGCCCGGCGCCCCGATGTTTGACGCCGAAGATAAGGCCTTCGTCCAAGCGCTCAGCCCGCATCTGGCGCGCGGGGCACGCACGGCACTGCTCATCGGCTCGGCCACCGACCCCGACGTCCCCGACGCTCCCGGCCTGCTCATACTTGACGACCGCCTCGAGGTGATCTCGGCAACGATGGACGTTGCACGATGGCTTGACGAGCTGCCCGACGGGGACAGCTCCCGGGAGCGGCTTCCGTCCTCGGTCCTGGCGGTCGCCGCCTCGGCGCTGGGCCCGACGGGCACAGGTGACAGCGGCGGCTTCGCTCGGGTTCTGTCCCGCAAAGGAACCTGGGTGCTCCTGCACGGTGCTCGGCTCGAGGGAGGCACCCCCCGGGTCGCCGTGATCATCGAACCAGCGCACCCGGCCCGGCTTTACCCCCTCCTGATGTCGGCCTACCAGTTGACCGCCCGCGAACAAGACGTGACCCGGCTGACCCTGCACGGTTCGTCAACCACCCAGATCGCGCAGGAGCTGCATATCTCGCCGCACACCGTGCAACAACACCTCAAAAGCATCTTCGACAAGACCGGCGTGCATAGCCGTCGCGACCTCGTCGCCAGAATCTTCTTCAACCACTACGAACCGCGAGTCCGGGACAACGAACGCCGCGTCCTCCGCCACGAGTTCATCCGAGGCGACCCCGCTCCCCCGGCTACCGCAATTCTTCCGCCGCCATCACACCACACCGGTCACCCGTGATCAGCCATCGCCAGAAAGGCCCCAGTGGGGCCGACCGTCGCCGATGCCACACTCTCGGAAGTCTGGCCAACGGAGGCTGCGCCACCCCGATCGGCGGAAGGCGGACGGCACCCCCGGCCGGCACGTCTGCAGCGCTCATCGCCATGAAGGGTGCGCTCGCCGGGTCAGGGTGACTGCGTCTCAGCGGGCGGTCGGGAGCACCTTGGAGACGCGCCCTATCTGGTGCGTGCCGGCGACCACCCGCGTGGGGATCTTGGGCCAGGCCGTCAGCGGGAACGGCTTACCGAAGATCGCCTCGGCCTGCTGCGGTTCCCCCTGCGCCATCAGTTCGTTCGCAACATCGTCCGGCACGTCATGAAGGAACGTCCGGTGCAGGTCGAACGCCGGGTCGTAACCGCCGCGTTCGGCCGCAGCTTGCTGAGCCTCAGCCAGGCCGACGCTGTGGAAGTACTGGCCGGGCGTCTCGCCCGGCAACGGAATCATGGGAGCCACCAGCACCAACCGGGTCGCACTGCGACGACTCGCGACGATCGGCGCCGTGAACGCACCCATCGACTGGCCCACCACGACCAGATCACCCGATTCGGACGCCAGGGCATCGAGCGCCTTGTCGACGGCGTCGGCGTATGCCTCGAAATCTGCCTCAGGATCCGCGATCGGCAAGTCCGGCGGCAGCTCGGCGCGGTTCTATTGGGCCCGGCGGCCCCGGGGCATGGCCGCAGTTGACCTTGAGGTCCGACTCACTTTTAGACACCATTTGGTTATGGAACCTGGTGGTTATGGTGAGGTGGCGGTGTTGGACGCGACGTTCCACGCGTTGGCCGATCCGACCCGGCGAGCGATCCTGGCCCGGCTGGCCACCGGTGAGGCGAGCGTGACCGAACTTGCCGCGCCGTTCCAGATGTCGCAGCCGGCCATCTCCAAGCACCTTAAGGTGCTCGAGAGGGCGGGGCTCATCTCCCGAGGCCGCGACGCCCAGCGGCGGCCGTGCCGGCTTGAGGCTAAGCCCCTGCGCGATGCGACCGCCTGGCTGGCCGACTTCCGGCTGTACTGGGAGGAGAGTTACCAACGGCTCGACGTGCTTCTGGAGTCCCTCCAGAAGGACGACCCGTCATGAGCCTCAAGGTGACCACGCCGACCGACCGCGAGATCGTGCTTACCCGAAGCTTCATCGCCCCCGGCCAGCTGGTCTTCGACGCCCACACCAGACCAGAGCTGCTGACCAGGTGGTATGGGGCGCGCGGCTGGAAACTGGTCGGCTGCGACCATCCGGGCGAGACGCTGCACGCACGAATTCTCCGAGCACAGCGGACAGACGACGGTCACCACCACGGTGCGTTACGCGACACCGGAGGGTCGCGATGCCGTGCTGCGCTACTCGATGGCAAGCGGCAAGGGCGAGTCGGGCGACCGGCTCGTGGAACTGCTCACCGACATACTCGCCAACCACAGAAAGGAACTGCCATGAAATGGACCCTTGAGGTCGTCATGGTCCCAGTATCCGATGTAGACCGGTCCAAGGCCTTCTACGCCGACCAGCTTGGCTTCAACGTCGACCACGACACCGTCCTCACCGACGCAGTCCGGGTGGTGCAGTTGACCCCGCCCGGCTCGGGCTGCTCGATCATCATCTCCAAGGGCCTCGGTGAGGGCATGGCGCCCGGATCGCTGAAGGGAGTTCAGCTCGTCGTTGCCGATATCCGAAAGGCACGCTCCCAGCTACTGGAGCACGGCGTTGAGGTCGGCGAGGTCACCAAGCTCGGCGAGAACCCGTCGCCCGTCGACGACGAGCTCGACAATGTGGGCTTCGTGTTCTTCAACGACCCCGACGGCAACTCATGGACCGTCCAGCAAATCTCCAACCGCGGCTAACTGTCGCGGCTAGCCAGGGACTTTCCCGACGCTGCCAGCGACTGTGCCTTGATAGTCTTGGGTGACTCAACGATGCCATGGCGCAACACCACGCACGATTGGGCGAGCACCGTGGATGCCGAACATCTCGCCGAGGTCCGTCGGTACCCGGCGGCGTTCGCTCCAGGCGGCAGCCTGCACCTGATCCTCGAGGTGATTGCCTACGCCGCCGACGAAGCCGAGAGCACGACTTCGGGGCGCTGCGTTGTCACCCTGCACGGCGACGGCTCAGTATCTGTCTCGGACAACGGGCGAGGAACCGACACCCGATCCGACGACCACGGCCAGCCGATCAAGAAGCCGGTCATGGCCACCAGAGACATCCGGTTCTTCGACCTCCCCGACGCTCAACTCCTTCCCGATGGCCATCCCCGTCGGGGCATGTCAGTCGTCGCAGCCCTCAGCGACTGGCTGATGCACACCAACCGGCGCCGCAACGGGGCGTGGACCCAGCGCTACGAACACGGCATACCGGTCACCGACCTGGTCCCGTTCGATAATGACGGTACGAGCGGGACTACCGTGCACTTCCTCCCCGGTGAGTCGCTGGGCGCAACAGCGCCAATCACGGCGCGTGAGCTGAGAAAGTTGACCGCCTGGCCGCACCTGTCAGTCGAAGTCATCGACCAGCGCACCAGATGAAAGCCTGCCCGCCACCGCCCGGCTGACCCCGCACCCTAGGCGGGACGCATACCTCCTGCGCACCCTCTCGGCGCCCGAAAGGTAAACGCGGAACTAGGCGAGGGCGAGCGTTGTTGCGGCAGCACTCCCAGTCAGTTGCGAGCTGGGTCGAGGTGGGCCATCGGGATGTCGGCGGTGGTGGTGCCGTCCTTGAGGGTCAGCGAGATCGTTGGCTGCGGGTCTGTTCCTACCGCTCCGGCGATGGGGGGACCGGGCCACCAGGCGGCGAAGTATCCCCCGTGGACCGAGGCGTTGACGGGACCTTGCTCGCGGGTGTTGATGACGACAGAGGCCACGTCTGAGCCGACTCGTCCGGTGATCTCGCGGTAGATGCTGTCCTCGTAAATCATGGCGTTCGCCCCGTTGGTCACCGCGGCGTTGGACGCGACAGTGTCAGCGTCGAGCGTTCCCGAGAACCCATTGTGCGAAACCCGCCCGCTAGGTGTGTCCCTGAGCAGGCACGTGCCTTCGAAACCTCCAGCGCCTCCGAGTACCACGAAGGTCCACGCACCTCGGCGCTCGACCAGGAGAACGTCAGCGGTGTCGACAACCGTCCGATCCGCCCTCGGGCCAGCTAGTCCGGCTCGCTTGCGGATGGTCGCTATGCGGGCATGAGTGGTCCGGCAGTCCTCGGCAGCCACCGTGGCCGGACCCGGCGCAACTGCCTTGGCTGTGGCGGACCATGAGGCGAACGCGCTCTGATCACGAACCATGCCCGGTGCGACGACGAGGGCACCTGCGCCGACCAGTGCTGCCCC
The DNA here is from genome assembly GCA_038223815.1 of Gemmatimonadales bacterium. Classification (GTDB taxonomy): domain Bacteria; phylum Gemmatimonadota; class Gemmatimonadetes; order Gemmatimonadales; family GWC2-71-9; genus Palsa-1233. The sequence continues at coordinate 36 of JBBRGR010000100.1, read as the reverse complement.
GGCAAGCACCCATCGCCGGCGAGGACGAGCCCAGCC
>JBBRGR010000099.1:0-6784 GCA_038223815.1 Gemmatimonadales bacterium | reverse complement strand
TTCCCCGCCGTTCGCTGTTCGCCGTTCGCTGTTCGCTGTAGACTTCCCCCATGCACACCCCCCATCCGTTCCCCTACGATTCCGTCCTCGACACCATCGGCCAGACCCCCCTGATCCGTCTGGGGCGCGTCGGTCGTGATGTCCGCACTCCCGTCTACGGCAAGGCGGAGTACGTCAATCCGGGTGGCTCGGTGAAGGACCGGATCGGTCTGGCGATCATCGAAGCCGCTGAGCGGGACGGCACCCTCAAGCCGGGCGGGGTGATTGTCGAGGGGACCAGTGGCAACACCGGCGTTGGCCTCGCGATCGCGGCCGCCCTCAAGGGATATCGCTGCATCTTCACGATGCCCGACAAGATGTCGCAGGAAAAAGTGCGGTTGCTCAAGGCGTATGGCGCCGAGGTGGTGATCACGCCGACGGCGGTCCCGCCCGACCATCCCGAGAACTACGTGATGAAGGCGAAGCAGATCACCCACGACACACCCGGGGCGGTCCTCGCCAACCAGTTCTACAATCAGGTCAATCCCGAGGCACACGAGGCGACCACTGGGCCGGAGATCTGGGCGCAGACCGGCGGCAAGGTCACCCATGTCGTGGCGGGCGCCGGCACCGGTGGCACGATCAGCGGCATCGCGAAATTCCTCAAGGCCGAGAACCCCGCTATTCACATCATCGCCGGCGACCCGGTCGGCTCACTCTACACGGGCTACCATCGCACGCGCACCATCGGCACCGACGGCGCGCCGTACAAGGTGGAAGGCATCGGCGGCGACAAGGCACCGACCACGGTGTGGTGGGACCTGATCGACGAGTTCCGTCAGTGCAGTGATCGCGACGCAATGGCCATGGCGCGCCGCATGGCGCGCGAAGAGGGCATCCTCGTGGGCGGTTCGGCCGGCGTGAACGTCCATCTCGCGCTGCAGGTGGCGCGCGAACTCAACGACCCCGCCGCGTGTGTGGTCACCATTCTCTGCGACACCGGCGAGCGCTACCTGAGCAAGGTCTTCAACGACGAGTGGCTGCAGGAGAATCAACTGCTCGAGACGGTGAAGCCGACCGTCGGCGATCTCCTCGCCAAGCGTGGCGGCGCGCAGCCAACGCTGGTGCAGCTTGCGCCCTCCGCGCAGGTGCGCCAGGCGGTCAACCTGATGCATACCTGGGATGTCTCGCAGATTCCGGTGATCGAAGATGGTCACTGCATCGGTGCGCTCAACGAAGGCACGCTGATGACGCAGGCGCTCGAGCAGCCAACCCTGCTCGACCGGCCTGTGCGCGAAATCATGGAGGCGCCCTATCCGGTCGTCGAACTCTCGCTCCCCGTCGATCGACTCGCCCCGATGCTCACGCGCGAATCACCCGCGGCACTGGTCCGCGACGGCAATGCGCTGGTGGGGATTGTCAGTCGGTATGATGTGTTGCAGTTGATGATTGGGCGATAGCCCTTGCACGCCGTTGATGATTAGACGGGAGGGGCGAGGCATGCCTCGTCCCTACTGGCAGTGCACCCGTCCGTACACCATCGCAAACCCCCGCATCCCGTTCGGCCCGGGGCCATCCACGAACGCCGTCAGCGAATCGCGGCCCGTCCGCTGATACCGAATTGTCGTCGGAAAATCGTGCTGCGGATTCTCCACCATGAGCAGCGTGTCGCTGACGACCGTGGAGCGGAACTCCGTCGGCGTCTGGCCGGAGGGAACCGCACGGTAGACTACCACGGCCCCGTCCTGACGGATCGAGAGCTGTTCCGATCCGCGTACCGTCCCGCCCGCCACCGTGCGTGAGGCCCCCAGCATCAACCCGCCAGCCGGGCCCATCCACATCTCCACGGTGCTGCGGGTCGCATTCCTCTGTTCCCAGCACCCCGCCAGCCAGCCCAGTCGATCGATCGCCTGCTGGGCGCGGAGCGCGGGAACGACGGCAAGCGTGAGCACGAGGGGGACCAACGACACGCGGATCATGCGAAGCTCCAGGGCAGAAGGGAGGTGAATCGTGCGCGTGGTGCCGGCCCGCTGACTAGGACGAATGCGACAACAGCGCCGCGGTCATTCCCGGGGTGTCGTGGAAATGGTGCGTCGGAGCGGTCCCGGTAAAGGCCCGGAAGCCCCGTCAACCGCGATCCAATCGTGTGGGCGATTGCCTCGAACGGCATCGATGATCGCGCCGCCGCGAGCAGTGCCAGCGACAGCGGCCGATCGACAGCGTCCAGCGGAACCACCCGGTCGCGGATGGCATCGAGCGGAATTCCCAGCAGCGCACGTGCCCCGGCCGTGCGGACGCGGATCCCGATCACGTCGGCGCTGGCACCGGATGCAAGGAGAAGTGGTGCCGTGAGTTGCCCCGCGAGCATCACGGGCTGTTGTCCCAGCCTCTCGCCGCGGAGCCGCCAGAAGGTGCGGATCCAGCAGTCGAGCGGCGGTGGAGGCGGAGATTCCTGATAGTCCATGGGATCCGGGGCAGCGACGACGCGCTGGCAACGTGTCAGGGATTTCGGGATGAAGGGGCGGGAATGTCGCGCGGCGTCGCCGCCTTGTAGATCGTCACCGTACAATCCCCGAACACCTTCCGCCGCGCCCCGTTCGGGATCGCGTGCGACGTGGCGTGCTCGACGGCGAGCAATCGCGCGAACGGCTTGGCGCGCCACATCGCGAGGATCCGGTCAAGCACCTTCGACTCGTAGGGCGGATCGACGAACGCGAGGTCGTAGCGTTCCGCTTCGAGCATCGCGGTCCAGGGCACCGCATCCTTCTTGAAGATCCGGGTCCGGTCGAGGAGGTGGAGCGCGGCGACGTTCGCCTTGAGCGCGTGCAGCGAGGCAGGGCGAAATTCCACGAAATCACAGCTCTTGGCGCCCCGCGATATCGCCTCCAGCCCGAGCGCTCCCGTCCCGGCAAAGAGGTCAAGTACCCGCATCCCCTTGAGCTCGGGCTCCAGCATCGTGAGCAATGCGTCGCGAACCGCCTCCTTGGTGGGGCGGACCCGTTGATCGGCCGGCGAGGTCAGGTGGCGACCCGCAAATTTGCCCTTCACGATGCGCACAACGCCCTCGGTCGGTGAGTACTCGGAGGCAACATACTCGGAGCGGACCAGCGAGGCGGCCACCGCGCCCATTGGTCAAAATCCCGCCCTCGGGGTACAATCCAGAGATGACTGTGTCCCCACTGCGTATTCTCGTCCTGACGGGTGGCTCGTCCTCCGAGCGCGATGTCGCCATCGCCTCGGCGGCGCAGGTCGTTGCCGCGCTGCGTTCCCGCGGCCACTCCGTACAGGTGGCCGATATCGCCGCAGGGGTCCTCGATGGGCCAGGGGAGGCACAGCTCTTCGGGGTGGGTGTCGGAATTGCCCCGCCAGACGTCCGTTCTCTGCAGGCGCAGGAGCGGGCCACCCTCCTCGGCGGTCTCCTCGAGGCGCCGGCGGTGCGGGAGGCCGACATCTGCTTCCTCGCCCTCCATGGCGGACGGGGCGAGGATGGCACCCTGCAACACCTCCTCGACCTGGCCGGGATCCGCTACACCGGCTCCGGGCCACTCGCGTCCGGCTTGGCGATGGACAAGGACGTCGCCAAGCGGCTCTTCCGCGAGGCCGGGGTCCCCACCGCCGACTGGCGGATGGCCCCCACCGACGCCGACGAGGCGATCCGGAGCCTCGGCCTGCCGCTGGTGGTCAAGCCGAGCAAGCAGGGCTCGACGGTCGGGCTCACCGTGGTCCGGGAAGCCGGGGAGCTTGCGGCCGCGATCGCCGAGGCCGCCCGACACGACGACGAAGTCATGCTCGAGACCTTCGTGCCGGGCCGGGAACTGACCGTCGGCATCCTCGGCGATCACGCGCTGGCAGTCGGGGAGATCATCCCGATGCACGAGTTGTTCGACTACGAGTGCAAGTACACCCCGGGGATGTCGCAGGAGATCTTCCCAGCCGATATTCCAGAGTCCGTCGCGTGGGACGTGCAGCGTCTTGGCCTGCTGACCCATCAGGCGCTCAAGCTCCGGGGCTATTCCCGGGTCGATTTCCGCCTCACCCCGGACGGGGCGCTCTCCTGTCTCGAGGTGAACACCCTTCCCGGGATGACGGCCACGTCCTTGCTGCCGCAATCGGCGAAGGCGGTGGGGATCGGATTCGCGGAACTGTGCGAGCGAATTTGTCGTCTTGAGTCAGGAACAGGATGATCGATGATCGATCATCGATCATCCAATCACGGAATCCACCATGGTCACTAGTCTGCAAGACCGCATCACCCCATGGGTTGGTCGCCTCCTCGCGATCAACGCCATTGTGTTGCTGGTGCAGCAGACACTGGTCCCCTCACCGGCGCTCGCCGAGCTGGTCGCCTTCGATCCGGCGCTGGCGCTGCAGCGTCCGTGGACCTTCGTCACCTACATGTTCTTTCATGGCGGCCTCTTCCACCTGATTGGCAACAGCCTGGGCCTTTTTGTCTTTGGTCCGGTGGTCGAGCGTCGTCTCGGCAGTACCGCTTTCCTCTTCTTCTATCTCTTCTGCGGACTCGGGGCGGCAATCACCTCGCTCCTGCTGTGGACCGTGGCGCCGGGGCTCATCTTTCCCTTCATCGGGGCGTCCGGGGCCGTGCTTGGCGTGGCGCTCGGATTTGCCAGGATCAATCCGGATGCAGAGCTCTTCGTCTTCCCGCTGCCGATGCCGATCAAGGCACGGACGCTGGTCGCGATCATCGCGGCGTTCGACGTCATCGGCGCGATGATGGCCCGCGACGGGATTGCCCACGTGGCCCACCTGGGCGGCATGCTCTGCGCCTGGCTCTACTTCACGGTGCAGGGAGGTGGACCGCAGTACGAGCCGCCGCGGATGACGCCGGCGCGGACACGCGTGCCGGTCGCCGCGCCCGTGGCCGAGTCGGGGGGTGCACGCCCGCAGCGCGAGCGGCAGGCCGAGCGGCTTCCCTCGCCCCCCGTGCGCGATCCCGTGGCCGAGGAGCGCGCCGAGACGGATCGGTTGCTCGACAAGATCAGCGCGGCGGGCCTCGATTCCCTCAGCCCCGGTGAGCGGCGCTTTCTCGATGAGCTTGCCGAACGGCGGCGGCGCGACGCACACTGAGCCTCAGGGTGTCGGCAGGATCTTCGTGATCCAACCAAGCAGGTCCTGCTGTGTGAACGGCTTCTCCAGAAAATTGATCCCTTCCTGCAGCACGCCATGATCCACGATCACATCCTCGGTATAGCCTGACATGTAGAGCACCGGGGTGCCAGGTCGGCGACGCAGCACCGCCTCGGCCACCAGCCGCCCATTCTCCCCGGGCAGCACCATGTCCGTCAGCAGCAGATCGAGTGGACCGGTGTGCGCCGCGAGCAGCGCCTCGGCGGAGTTGCCATCTCCGGCCGCGAGGACGGTGTACCCTGCACGCTCCAGCATCCGTCGGATGAGAGAGCGCAGCAACTCCTCGTCCTCGACCACCAGGATCGTCCCGGTACGCACTCCCTCGACTGTGACATCCCCTGGGACGACTGGTGTGATCGCCTCGGAGGCGAGCGGGAAGTACACCTTCATGGTCGTCCCATGCCCCACTTCCGTGTACACCCAGACGTGGCCACCACTCTGCTTCACGATGCCGATCACCGTGGAGAGGCCGAGCCCGGTGCCGCCACGATCGCCCTTGGTCGTGAAAAAGGGCTCGAAGATCCGGGCCCGCACCTCCGGCGTCATCCCCCCGCCCGTGTCGCCCACCAGGAGCATGGCATAGTTGCCCGGCACCACGCCGACATGGGCGGCCGCGTACTCGTCAGAGAGGGCGACGATCGCCGTCCGGATGGTGAGGGTGCCACCCCCGGGCATCGCGTCACGGGCGTTCACCACCAGATTCAAGAGCACCTGCTCGAGTTGCCCGGGATCCACCGTGGCCGTGACCGGTTCCGGCGCGAGGTGCAACATCTGGCGGACGGATTCGTCGAGTACCCGCTCCAGCAATCGACGCATTTCGTCCACGATCACGTTCAAGTCCACCACGCGCGGCTGAAGCATTTGCCGGCGGGAGAAGGCCAGCAACTTGCGCGTGATGTCTGCGGAGCGTGAGGCCGCGCGTTGAATCTCGAGCACATGCTCACGGGTCTCGGCGCTGCTGTCACGCAGGTCCACCTGCAGCAGCTCGGCGAATCCGGAGATGGCGGTGAGCATGTTGTTGAAGTCATGGGCGATGCCACCGGCCAGTTGTCCGATCGCCTCCATCTTCTGCGACTCCCGGAGCTGCTCCTCGAGGTGCCGCCGCTCGGTCACGTCGCGCTCGATCGCGATGAAATGGGTGACCGCCCCCTCGGGGGTGCGCACCGGGGAGATCTCCATCTCGATCCAGTACCGTCGGCCGGCCCGATCGACATTGAGCAGCTCGACGCGAATCGGCACGTGGGAGTCCAGGGCGGCACGCACCCGATCCAGCACCGCACGGTCGGTTTCCGCGCCCTGCAGGAAACGCGGGTTGCGGCCGATGGCCTCGGCCAGCGACCATCCGGTCATCCGTTCGAAGGCCGGGTTCACGAAAGAGATCCGCGGGCCCGGGACATCGATCGGGGACGCCTCCGTAATCATCACGACGTCGTTCAGATTCTCGATGGCGGCCTGGAAGAGGCGGAACTTTTCGTCCACCCGGCGATGCTCGACGGCAACCGCCGCGAGCTGCGCGATCGCCTCGATCGCGGTGCGTTGCGACGACAGCGGCGACCGGGTGTTGTCCGGGTAGATCGCCACCGTCCCGGTGACCCTCCCCGCCGTGTCATGAAACGGAACCGACCAGCAGGCCACCAGACCATGCGCGCGGGCCAGGTCG
>JBBRGR010000098.1:0-6820 GCA_038223815.1 Gemmatimonadales bacterium | reverse complement strand
GAGTGAGGCACCTGCAGGTCTGGAAAAAAATTGTGGATCGGTCACCCCACCCCGGGTGGCCGTTTCGCTACTCCCGCTTGAGCGTCGTCGCGGCCACCACCAACGCGAGCGCGGCGAATCCTGCCGACAGCCGGAACGCGCCACTATCGGATGACGCCTGCATGACCATGCCCGCCACAATCGGCCCGACAATCCGCGCCAGTGACGAGGCGCTCTGCGTCACGCCGAGTGTGCGGCCCTGCACCGTGGCCGCGGCACGGCGCGACGCGAGCCCGATCATCGACGGGCCCGCCATGCCGAAGCCGGCACCGAGCAGCGTGAGCGCGAGGTAGAAGAGCGGACCGGGTGCGCTCGCCTCGCCTGCGGGAGGCACCAGGAGGAATCCCACCGCCATCAACCCGGCCCCGAGTTGCGCCACGCCTGCTTCACCGAGTCGGGTCACCAGGCGCCCAAGCAATCCGCCCTGCACGATCGCCGTGGCCAGTCCCACGAAGGCAAACCAGTAGCTCACCGTGCTGCGGCTCGCCCCGAAGCGTGCCTCGCCGAAGAGCGGGAAAACCACATACATGACCGAGAAGGCCAGCGTCCCGAGGAAGAGCACCACCACCGGGGGGACCAGCCCGCGCCACGCCAACGGGAGCACGGGGGCGTCGGTGCGAGGGACCGCGCGGGCCGACTCGGGGAGCACCCGCCACGCGACCATCAGATTCACGGTCGTGATCGCGGCGGCCACTAATCCGGGGAGTGTGTTGCCGATCGCCGCGGTGATCCCGCCGAGGATCGGGCCGACGATGAAGCCAAGGCCGAACGCGGCACCGACGATCCCCATTGCCTTGGTGCGCTGCTGGCGCGTGGTCTCGTCGGCCAGGTACGCCTGAGCGACGTTGATCGTCGCCCCCGACCCGCCGTCGAGGACCCGGGAGAGGAGCAGCAGCGGCAGCGAGTCGGCAAAGGCGAAGACCAGATAGGAGGCGACGCTCCCGGCCAGACCGAAGAGCAGGACCGGGCGACGGCCGAAGCGGTCGGAGACGCGCCCCCAGAGCGGGGCCAGGACGAACTGGATGGCGGAGTAGGAGGCGACCAGCAGGCCAATCGCGGCGGGCGAGCCGCCTAAACGTGCGGCGTAGCTGGGGAGCAGCGGGAGGATCATCCCGAAGCCGATGACGTCCACAAAGACGGTTGCGATGACGATCGGGATCGCGGTGCGGGGCGGGGCAGGGGGGGTGCGCATGTCGGGGGGGAGGATGGGTGGCCCCCGGGCGCAGGTCAAGCGGGAATGGCCTTCAGCGTGGCGAGGTGGAGATGCCCGCGCGGTCGATATAGGCGACCAGACGGCCGCATTTGCCGCAGGTCAGGACGACCCGCCCCAGGTTCGGCTCCCCCTCAGGCTGGCGGCAGGGTGTCCGCTCCATGGCCTCGCTGCCGCAGGAGGGACAGAGGATTGCCCGCCCCTCGCGGTCGGCGCTGATGAGGGCAAGTGCCTCGTCCGGCCGGTACTCTTTCACGTGGCGACGGCCCATCGTCGCTCCTTGATGCGCTCCGGGGGCCGGGAAGTCGGACCCGTGACGCACCCTCTTAGGTACGACTTTTTGGGAGGCCCGTCAAGAGCCCAACCGACCAATACCTTGACGGGGGGTGCCCGAAGCGCGTACGTTGGCGTTTTTCCGAGGCCCCTGTAATGACTGAATTGGCCGCGCCACAGATCTCGTCGTTGATGGAAGCCCTCCCGGGCATCGCGCACGTCCTCCGGAGCCCGGTCGCCAATGCGATCGTGGCGCTATCGCGGGCGGGGGCGGGGCTTGAGGAGTATGCCGTCGCGCACGCCGAGGAGCTGATGCGCTACGGTGTGCGCCGGAATCTCCTGACCCAGGACGAGGTGGACCGCGTCCTGGCCGAGATTATGGAGACCCCCGCTGGGAAGGCCTCGAAGCCGTTGGTGATCGAGAAGCCGAAGCGGCCGACCGCCCCGCCGATCTCCCAGTCGGCGCACAAGCCGGCCCCTCCGGCGGCCCCGGTGCCCGCAACCGCTGTCGTGCCGGCGAAGGCGGCGGCCCCTGTCACCAAGGCCCCCGCCACCAAGGCCCCCGCCACCAAGGCTGCCCCTGCCAAGCCAGTTGCCACGTCGGCCCCGGTCAAGGCCGCCGTGAGCAAGACCCCGCCCAAGGCTGCCCGCACCGCAGCAGCCCCGCCGAAGGCGAAGCCGGCCGCGAAGGCCGCGGCCAAGCCCGCGCCGAAGCCAGCCGCCAAGAAGGTCGTGGCGAAGCCGGCACCGAAGCCGGCCGCCAAGAAGGCGGGAGCGCCAGTGAAGAAGGTGGCGGCGAAGAAGAAAAAGTGAACGGTGAACGGTGAACGGGAAAAGCACGAACCGTTCACCGTTCACATCTTTTTTTAGACTCGGAACCCCCGCACCAATCGCGTCAATCGATCGGCGGTGTCCACCACGGTGGTCGCCGCCGTGGCGATTTCCAGAGTCGCGCCGGACTGCTCCACCGCCGAATCGGTGACCGCTTGGGCCGCGTGGGCATTGACCTGCGCCGCGCGCGCCACGTCAGCCGCCGTGCCGCCCAGCCGATCGGCCAGCTCCCGGTGGGCCGCCGCCTCGCGTGCCACGGTACCCGCCGCGGCGGAGACCTCTTCCACGGCGGCCACAATCTCGGCCAGCGCCTGGGTCACCCCCGCTGCGACATCTTCCACGCCAGCAACCCGCTCCGTCCCGGCCGCGACCGTCTGCGCGACCAGGCGCACCTGATCATCGAGCGTCGCGACCGTCTTCGCGATCCGACGGGCCCCCTCGGCGCTGGTCTCGGCGAGCTGCCGAATTTCGCCTGCCACGACCGCGAAGCCCTCCCCCGCCTCCCCGGCCCGCGCTGCCTCGATCGCCGCGTTGAGCGCGAGGAGTTCGGTCTGGGCGGCAAGTTGCCCGGTGAGGGTGACGAACTCCGAGACTGCTGACGCGGCATCGGTGAGGCGCGCCACCGAGGCCGTGGTCTGGGCGACTACCTCATGCAACTCGAGGAGGGTGGCCGAGGCGGCGCCCAGATCGCTTCGGTGGGCGGCAGCGGTCCGCCGGATCCCCTCGGCGACCGACACCACGCGCTGCCCCGCCCCGGCACTGCGGGCCGCTGCGGCGCGGAGGTCGCTCAGCAGTACGTCGCTCTCGCGGGTGGCAGTCGCCTGCCGCTCCGCTGAGGCGGAGACCGCCCCGATCGCCCGGGAGACCTGCGTGGCACTCTCGGTCAGCTGCTCTGATCGACGGGAGAGCGCGGCGGCGTTGTCGGTGAGCGTTCCCGAGACCTCGGCCACGCTCCCCACGACGCCGCGCAGGCCCTCGCTCATCCTGCGCACTGCCGCCGCGAGCAGGCCCAGCTCCTTGGGCATCGGGCCGAGGTCTACCGGGCGGAGGTCACCGGCGCCGACCCGCTCCGTCGCCTCGATCAGTCGGCGCAGCGGCAACACGACGGCGCGGACGGTATAGACGGCCGACCAGATCCCGATGATCAGCGCCAGCCCGAAGAGGAGCCACACGAATGTGCGGCGCTCCTCGCTGCTACTGGCGAGCTCGCTGGCGCGGTCCGAGGCGGCCGCCGCCTGGACGGCCACGAGGGCGCCGACCTCGTCGAGGAGCGAGTCAGCCACCCGTGAGCGCCCCGCGGCCTCGCTCCGGCGCTCCAGGCGCGTCACGAGGGCATTGATACGCCCCAAGGCGCGCCGCTCGGAGTCGGCCAGCGCGAAGCCGCCGTAGCTGGCGCTGGAACTGCGGATGGCGGTGAAGGCGGAATCGAGGTAGTGCTGAAAGGCGCTGTCTCCCGGGGCGAGCGCCAGCGCGTCGCCAAAGCGCACGGCACCGACGACATCGCGCGTCAGTCCCTGCACGATCACGGTCCGTTCGCGAAAGCTCGCCAGTTCATCCTGCACCGCGCGGTCCAGCGAGTTGACCGCTGTCACCCCGAGCAGCGTCATCCCCCAGACCAGCAGGAGCAGGAGGAGCGTCCCGGCGGTGACCCGGCTGCGGAGTGACGGGAGATCATTCATGCCGCGAAACGTGGGACGGGGCGCGCCATCCACGCAAGCCGCGCCACTCCCTGCGGCACTACCCGCACGTGCCGGGTCGGTCTATCATCCCCGCATGACGACACCCACGACTCTCGTGATCCGCAGCTTCGCGGATCGAGCCGAGGCGCTGGCCCACGCGACGTTGCGGGCCGGCGAGGCACCGCGTTTCGTGGCGTATGACGACACCATCGGCTGTCCGGTGGAGCAGTTGCTCGGGGCGCTGGAGTGGACCCGTGTGGTGGGGATTCTGCCGGATGATGACCTCCTTCACGCCGGTCGCTTGACCAGCGATACCGCGGCCGCCGTGGTGGAACGGAAGACGCCCGAGGGGCGGCGGTTCGTGTTCCTTGGCCCGCGCCTCGACACGCCGCCAACCTGGCCGCATGACGGCGAGGTGCTGGTGGATGAACCGGGGGTCGTGGCGATCGGGTTCGGTGATCGGGCCACCGCGCTCGCCCATTTTCTTCGTGCGACGGTCGGCGCGGGGGCGATTCTCGCGCAGCTCGGCCGCCGCGCCCCGGAAATGCGGCATCTGCGGCGCTGGTTGCCACCGATTGTGCAGGAACTGGATGGTCCGCGCCGGATGATCGCGGGGTGGTTCGCCGCCAGCGCCGGCGGCGTGCTCTTTCTCGGTCAGGAGGGCGACGAGCTCTCGTGGCGCTACATCGAAGTGGGGATCGATTCATGACATCGCGCCTGATGCTGCTCAGCCTGCTCGCCGCCGCGCCGCTCACCGCACAGCAGCCGGGTTCTGCCGCGGAGATCGTCAAGCAGCTGACGCCGGAGGAACGCGCGCAGGCGCAGCGCAAGCTCAATGCCGCCGCGGCCGTCTTCTACGACGGGCCGCTCGATTCGGCGAAGTCGAACATGCGCACGTTCCTGACGGTGATGCGCGACTCGGTTCTGGCGGTCGAAGGGGAAGCGAACCGCCTGCAGCGTGCGGGCTCACCCGCCGTGCTGAATGCGACCGCGCGTCGCCTGCGTGAGGCCTGCCGGGCGGCAACGCGCACCGCTGCGGTCACGCAGCGCAAGGTCGCCCCGTACCGGACCTCGGCGGCGACCGGCGACCAGGCCCTCGCAGACTATCGCACGACCCTCACCGCGACGAGCAAGGCGATGACGGACTGCGATCGGTCCGTGGGCGAGGCCCTCTCCGGCGCCAACGCGGCGGAGCGGGTGCGGCCCCACGCAGCCGCAGCGGCAGCAGCGGCGGTGCGATATGACGCGAGCGCCGACGGGGTCCTTCGCACCCTCGAGATCCCCCTTCGCCCCCGGGGAATGCCCGGAGGATTGTAACAACCGACACGTCCCGGGGTGTGGGTATGTGGATCAACATCTCCACATGACGTGGAGAAAGGGTGCAAGTTGCTGATTCACGTGGTCTTTAGAACCCACAAAGTTTTCCGCTCAGGATGAGCTAACCCGAATAAAATCAGGCACTTGCGGCTTTCCTGGGAAGCGGTAGCTTGGTTGGAGTACCGATGGGGTGTTCGCATGCCTCATCCTCTCCGATCTGGTGCCTCGGAGAGCCGTGTGGGCGAACGGTCCGCGAGCCGGTCCGACCCACAGCGCTCATTCCCTCGTTACGCCCCGAGCGTTGGCGGCGGGATGCGAAGCGGCCGATCAGCTCTGCTGGTCGGCCGCTTCTTCGTCGTCGCCATCCTCGTCGTCGCGTCCAAACGTCGGGGCGAGCCGCATCAACCAGCGGTTGTCGAGCTGCCAGACCTTGCGGGTGGAGGTCCGCTCCCCGCTTGGGAAGAGCTCGGTGGAGGCGTAGGCGTCGGTGATTGACGCGGTCTTCGCCGAGGCATCATCGGCGAAGTGGAGGATCTCCGCTTCCAGCGTCATCGGCCGCACCGGCGAGCCGTAGTCGAGCCGACCATGGTGCGAGAGGATCATATGCTCCAGGAGCACGCGCTCGTCATCGGTGCATGGTGGCGTTGGCGCCGCGGCCACGCGCTCGCGGAACATCGCGTGCCCGAGCACGACGTGCCCGATCAAGCGCCCGCGCTCGGTGGTGTCAAAGACCCCAGTCTCCCAGCGGTAGCTCTCGAGCTTGCCGATGTCGTGCAGCATCGCGCCGACGGTGACGATCTCCGCGTCGGCTCGCGCGACGCGCGCCATCTGCTTGCCGATGCTCACGACTTCGCAGGTGTGCTGGAGCAGTCCGCCGATCGCCGCGTGGTGCCCGGTTCCCGGGGCGCCTGGGCACTCCTGATACCGCGAGCGAAACTCGTCATCGGCATAGAAGAGATCGACCGTCGCGCGGAGGCGCGGTGCGCGGAGCTTGCCGCGCAGGTCGTCGAGGAAGTGCCAGTACTGGTCCACCGGACCCACCGACGGGGCGAGGTCGCCGAGCGGGATCGACCCCTTTGGCAAGGCACGCACCGAGGTGGCGTCAAGCTGCCGCGCCTCGCGGTAGGTGCTGACCGTGCCGACCACCTGCACCAGCATGCCTTTGGAGATCCCGCGGATCTGATCATCTCGCCCCGCCCAGAACGGAGCCGTGTCCATGCGCCCGGTGCGATTGCCGAGGACCAGCACGGTCCGCGGATGCTCGCCGCCCTTCTGCACCACGTCGAGGACGAGGAAGGGATGGTGGATGTCGTCGCCGGCCTGGAGCGAGGGGATGTGGAGCATGAGGTGGGACCGGTGAGGGGTGAGGGGTAAGGGGTAAGGGAAGGGGAAGGGGTAAGGGGGACTACGTGACCTGTGACCCGTGACCAGAGCACCGGATGACGCGGCACGGGTCCCGCTGAAATCAATC
>JBBRGR010000097.1:0-6834 GCA_038223815.1 Gemmatimonadales bacterium | reverse complement strand
GGGTCGGGCTTCCACGAGCACGACCCGCCGCCCTGCGGGTTCCAGCAGCGCCACCAACGGCTCCGGGTAGAAGGGAAGCAGCACGTCGAAGGCCGCGTCGCTTGCGTCCACCGCCTCGAGAATCCGGAGCAGCGGTTCCGGCGGCGGGAGCAGCCGCAGGTCGAGGACCCCGGTCGGTGGCTCCGTGCGCGCGGTCGGCGCCTCCCTCCTCCGCGGTGTGATTGCTCCCGCTCGCCAGAACCAGGTGGACCAGTCGTCGTCTGCAAAGGCGGTCGCGTGGGCGGTGAAGCCGAGCTGCGCCAAGCGTTGCACGAGAGGATTCGGGCGAAACGGTGCGCGGAGGTGGAGCACGCCGCCAGGCGGCAATGCTTCGACCGCGGCGAGGATCTGGGGCAGCGGTTCGCGCCCGGCCGCCAGCAGGTCGCGGACGTCGAGTTCGACAATCATGGCCGGGTCGAATTCCGGCATCTGTGGCGCGGGGGAGTGGCTCACGCGAGCAAGGTGCCCCGGCCCGGCGCGCGCCGCCGTGACGGATGTCTCACACCCGGTCCCTCATCCCTCATCCTTCATCCCTCGCCCCGCGCCCACTCGCGCAGCCGAGCCGACGCGACCAGCTGGAGTCGATTCCCCTCCTGGGTGTGGATCAACCCCTTCGTCTTCAGCTGCTTGAGGGCTCGCGACACTGACTCGCGCGCCGTCCCGATCGCGGTGGCGAGCTGCTCCTGGGTTTGCTCCAATTCGAGATGCATGATGCCATCGCCCTCCTCCGTGGCGTGCTGATCGACCTGATCGGCGAGCAGCATCGCGAGCCGTGCGGCGACGTCGCGGAAGGAGATGGTCTCGACCAATTGCACCAGATGGCGCAGGCGATGCCCCAGGGCTCGCACCACAGCGGCCGCCACGTCGGGATCGGTGCGGAAGGCGTGCTCGAATTCGCTCCGCGGGAGAAAGGCGAGCCGGGACGGGAGCACGGTTGACGCCGAGGCGGGGTAGGGTCCGCCATCGAAGAGCGGCAGCTCGGCGATCGGTCGGCCCGCGCCCTCCAGCGCCAGCGTCTGTTCGCGTCCATCGCTCGCGGTGCGATAGATGCGGACGCGCCCTTCCAGCACCAGGTAGAGCCCGGTGCAGCGTTCGCCCCGCCGAAAGAGGGTGAAATGCTCGCCCACGGTTCGGGGGACGCACCGCGACGCCAGCTGGTCGAGCACGGCGGCGGGGATCTCGGCGAAGAACGGGACACTGCGGAGAATGTCGGCGGTTGAGGCCATGCGGGAAGCATAACCGAGGACCGAGACCGGAGAATCGAGGACCGTTCACCGAGGGTTCGGTGCGGTCCTCGATCCTCGGTCCTCGGTCATGTGACAACCGTCACGGCACGCCCGCGGCGCTCGGGCGATTCTCCGGCTGACCCTGATCGGAGTTGCGTATGCTGCCATATGGGGCCCCCCCACTGACCCCGCCCGATTCTCGCCCCGAGGTCTCCGACGTGCGCGAGGACGCGACGGGGAAGTCGTTTACCATCCGCTTCACACCGGGTCAGCGGCTTCCGGAGCACCGCAACAGCGAGCGGATCGCGATCATCGTGGTCAACGGGTCCGGGGTGCTGACGGTGGAGGGTGAGGCGCCCCGGCCGGTGCGCGCGGGTGACGTGATCCAGCTCGACCCGAGGGTGGGCCACGCCGTGGGGGCGCCGGAGGAGGCGCTCGAACTGCGGGTGGTGCTTCGCCCACCCTGCTGCGGCAGCTGCTGATGGATCGTCCGGTCATCTACTTCCTCAAGGCCTCGCTCCTCTGGCTCGCGCTTGGCGTGAGCCTGGGCGTGGCGATGGCCGTGCATCCGGCATGGGTGGTCTATCGCCCGGTCCACCTGCACCTGCTCCTGCTCGGCTTCGTCACCATGATGATCTCCGGCGTCGCCTACCATGTCTTCCCGCGATTCGCTGCTACGCCACTCCACGCGCCACGCCTGATGCTCGTGCACTTCGGTGTCGGCAATGCCGGGCTGGTGCTGGTGGCATGCGGCTTCGTGGCGCGGGCGCATGCGGTGGCCCAGGCTCCCATCGTGCTCGGCCTGGGGGGTGCGCTCTCGGCCACGGGGGCGTATCTGCTGGCCTGGAACCTCTGGCGCACGCTGGACCACGCGGCAATCCCGCCCACGCGTCTCCCGGCGGCGCGGCCGATGCCGGTGGTCGATCGGCCGGCAACGCGCTAGCCGATGTCACCCCTCTCGCGCCGCTTTCTGGCCACTGCCGCCGCCTTTCTGGGCGGCGGTCTGGCGCTGGGCCTCTGGATGCTCATCGGGCGCGATCTGCGCGGGGTATGGCCGGCGCCGTCCCTCGTCAGCGCGCACACGCACCTCCTGCTGGTCGGGACCATCCTCTCGACGATCCTCGGCACCGCGCTCTGGCTCTTTCCACGGCCACGCAAAGGCGATCCGCGTGTCCGCGTCTGGCACGGCGAGGCGGCCTACTGGTGCCTCACCATCGGGACGCTGGCACGCGCCGTGGGCGAGATCGCGCGCGCGTCGAGTGCGGCGCCCCCCTGGCCGCTGGTGAGCGTCGGCGGCGGTCTGTTGCAGGTCACCGCGATGGGGTGTGCCGTGCTGGCGCTGCGGGTGCGGGTCCGGGGGTCGGTGGGGATGCCCTGATTGCAAAGGCGGGGCAGATCCGCCCGCTCGCCGTTCGTCGCCTGTGACAACCGTCACGGCGCCCCATCCCCGCGATCGCGATTCTCCCTGTGTGCCACCGCAAGGGCGGGCCGGCACCGGACCGGCCCCTCGGGGGCCCCATCGCACGAGGCGGGCACATGATTCAGCGTTCGATCCTTCAGGTCACCCTGCTGAGCTGTGCCGTCCTGGCGGCGGCGGGCTGTGGCAAGCCGGCACCCAAGTCGCTCGTCACCGGCGACGCGGCACAGCGCGTGTATGTGGCGCCCGGTGAGCACGACGAGTTCTACTCGTTCCTGTCGGGCGGTTTCAGCGGCAACATGACGGTCTACGGGCTTCCCTCGGGGCGGCTCCTCAAGACCATCCCGGTCTTCTCGCAGTTCCCGGAGAACGGCTACGGCTATACCGAAGAGACCAAGGCGATGCTGGAGACCTCCTACGGCTTCCTGCCCTGGGACGACACCCACCATCCGCAGCTCTCGAAGACCAACGGGATGCCCGATGGGCGCTGGCTCTTCGTCAACGGCAACAACACCCCGCGCATTGCCCGGATCGACCTGACCACCTTCGAGACCGACGAGATCCTCGAGATCCCGAATGCGGCGGGCGGACACGCCTCGCCATTCGTCACGGCCAACTCCGAGTACGTGGTCTCCGCGATCCGCTTCTCGGTGCCGGTGCCGAACACCGACGTCCCGATCGAGGAATACAAGGCACATTTCAAGGGCTCGCTCTCGTTCGTGACGGCGAACCAGCCGGGCAAGATGGACATCGCCTTCCAGATCCTGATGCCGGGATACAACTACGACCTTGGTCGTGCCGGCAAGGCGGCGTCGGAGGGGTGGTTCTTCTTCACCACCTACAACTCGGAGCAGGCCTACACCAAGCTCGAGCTGAACGCCTCGAAGAATGACAAGGATTACATCGCGGCGGTGAACTGGAAGGCCGCCGAGGCGTGCGTGGCGGCGGGCAAGGCGAAGGTCATGCCGGCCGACTATCGCCACAATCACGTGATCGCGGCCACGCGGACGGCCGTGAGCGAGCGGAAGACGTCGGTGAAGGTGCTCGAGCCGACGGCCTGCCCGGGCGCGGTGTACTTCCTCCCGACCCCGAAGTCACCCCATGGGGTCGACATCGACCCGACGGGTGAGTACATCGTCGGCGGCGGCAAGCTCGCCTCGGTGATCCCGGTGCACTCGTTCACGAAGATGATCGCCGCGATCAAGGCGAAGGCGTTCGACGGCGAACTCGACGGCATCCCGGTCATCAAGTATGACGCCGTGATCGCGGGCGAAGTGCAGAAGCCGGGCCTCGGCCCCCTGCACACCGAGTTCGACGCCAAGGGCAACGCCTACACCTCGATGTTCATCTCGTCCGAGATTGTCAAGTGGAAGCTGGGCACCTGGGAAGTGCTGGACCGGATGCCGGTCTACTATTCCATCGGCCACCTGATGATCCCCGGCGGCGACGGCACCGCGCCCTACGGCAAGTACGTCATGGCGCTCAACAAGATCACCAAGGATCGCTATCTCCCGACCGGTGGCGAGCTGACGCAGTCGGCGCAGCTGATCGACATCAGCGGCGACAAGATGCAGATGCTGCTCGACTTCCCGACGCAGGGTGAGCCGCACTACGCCCAGGCGTTGCCGGCGTCGCTGATCAAGGACAAGCAGGTCAAGTTCTTCTCGCTCAAGGACAATGCCCACCCGTACGTGGCGCGTTCGGAGCAGGACGCCGGCGTGACGCGTCAGGGGAAGCAGGTCCACGTCCGGATGATCGCGATCCGCTCCCACTTCGCGCCCGACGTGATCCAGGGCGTCGAGGTCGGTGACACGGTGTACTGGCACGTCACCAATGTGGAGCAGGACTGGGACATCCTGCATGGCTTCGCGGTGCTGGGCATGCGGACGGCCGAGCTGATCATGCAGCCGGGGGAGACGAGGACCATCACGTGGACCCCGAAGTCGCCGGGCGTCTACCCCTTCTACTGCACCGACTTCTGCAGCGCGTTGCACCAGGAGATGCAGGGATATGTCCGGGTCAGCGCACCGGGGAGTGGTGTGCAGTTGACGGCCGGACTCAGCGAGCGCTCGGCCACGCAGCAGGCGCGGGCGGCCAAGCTGCCGAAGCCGGTCGGCGGGCATGACCATGCCGCCGTCAGCACGGGAGTGAAGTAACCATGTCGTTCCGGGCGCGCCTCCTGCTGGCCGTTGCGGCACTCCTCTGCCTTGGGGCGCTGGTGCTGCCACTGTGGGAAGTGCGCCTCGGGGCGCCGCAGTACCCCGAGGGGCTGGGGCTCCGCATCTACGCCCACACCGTCACGGGGATCAAGGAGCACGATCTCGACAACATCAACGGACTCAACCACTACATCGGGATGCAGGCCATCACCCCCGAGGCGATCCCCGAGCTGGTCTACATGCCGTGGATCATCGGCGCGCTGGTCCTTGCCGGGCTTGGGATCGCCGCGCGGGGATCGCGCCGTGGCGTGCTCGCATGGCTCGCGGTCGTGGCGCTGCTCGGCGTGGTCGGCCTCTGGGATTTCTGGCGCTGGGAATACGACTACGGCCACAACCTCGACATGGACA
This sequence comes from Gemmatimonadales bacterium, assembly GCA_038223815.1. Lineage (GTDB taxonomy): Bacteria > Gemmatimonadota > Gemmatimonadetes > Gemmatimonadales > GWC2-71-9 > Palsa-1233. Next base: position 1,585 of record JBBRGR010000097.1, on the reverse strand, counting down.
ACGCGATCATCATCGTGCCGGGGATGACCTACCAGCCCCCACTCATCGGCACCAAGCAGTTGCTCAACTTCACCGCGACGGCGTGGCCCGGGCTCGGGGCCGTCGCGCTGGGGCTCTCCTTTCTCCTGACGGCAGGCGTCTGGTTCGTGACGCGCCCGCGCCCGGAGGTCGCATGACCCGCCAGCGCGCTGCCGTCACCGCCTTGCTCATGGTGGCAGGCGTGCTGAGTTGCGCTCCGTCGATCCCGCAGATCGCCTGGGACGTGGATGCCTGCGCCTATTGCCGGATGACGGTGAGTGATCGACGGTTTGGCGCGACCGCCCTCACGTCGGGGGGACGCACGGTCCACTTCGATTCGATTGAATGCCTCGCGGCATGGACGGATGCGCAACCGGTCGTGCCGCGCGGCATCTGGATCGTCGATGCGGCAAGGCCAGGCGCGCTGTTGCCGGTCGCGGAGTTGCGGTTTCATCGGACGGCGGTGGGGAGGTCGCCGATGGGGAAGGGCTTCGTCGCCGTCGCGCGAGGTGCCGGCGTGACCGGCTGGGACGGACCGGAGCTGACATGGGAGGAGGTCCGCGCCGCCGTGGCCCGCGAGGGGATGCAGAACACCCCCCCACCGCACGCGGGGCACTGAGATGCTCGTCCTCGCCGCGCTCCTGCTCCTGGTCCAGGCGCCGCTCGTGGTCGCTCCGGAGGGTCCGTACCGGAGTATCGCGGCGGCGGTGGCGTCGGCCCCCGACGGCGCCATCGTGCGGGTGCGGGCAGGCATCTGGCGTGAGCCGACCCTCCGCCTCGTGCGTCCGGTGACGCTCATCGGCGACGCGGGTGCCGTGCTCGACGGCGAGGGCGCGCGGGAGTTGATCGTGATTGCGTCGCCACACGTCACGGTACGCGGCTTCACCTTCCGCAGCACCGGGTCCTCGTACCATGAGGATCGTGCCGCCGTCCATGTGGACGAAACCACCGATTGCACCATCGTCGACAATCGCTTTGAGGAGACGTTCTTCGCGATCTACCTCTCACGCGCCGAGCGGTGCGTGGTGCGCGGCAACGTGGTGCTGGGGCGGCCCTCGACCGAGACGGCGACCGGCAATGCCATCCATTCCTGGGGATCGCGCGAACTGACCATCGAGGACAACCAGGTCAGCGGGCATCGCGACGGGATCTACCTCGAATTCACGCGGCATGCCACCGTGCGACGCAACATCAGCGAAGGCCACTTCCGCTATGGCCTGCACTTCATGTACTCCGATTCTTCCACGTATGAAGGCAACACCTTCCGGACCAATGGCAGTGGCGTCGCCGTGATGTACTCGCACGTGGTGCGGATGGCCGACAATCACTTCCTCGCCAATCGCGGGGCGACGGCTTACGGTCTCCTGCTCAAGGAGATCGCGGACGTGGAACTGGTGGGCAATGCCTTCATCGGCAACACGACCGGCCTCCTCGCCGATGGCGCCGAGCGGGTCCAGGTCACGGGGAATCGCTTCAGCCGGAATGGCTGGGCCGTCCGGCTCCTGGCGAGCACCAGCGGCGGGCGCTTCCATGGCAACCGCTTCGAGGGAAACACCTTCGACGTGGC
>JBBRGR010000096.1:0-6850 GCA_038223815.1 Gemmatimonadales bacterium | reverse complement strand
TCTCCGTTGCGCGGCCCGATGGCAGTTACCCGCGCAGCATCATGAAGGTGACCTCCCCGGACCGTTATGGCCTCGTCGTCGGTGATTTCTTCCTCTGAGTCGGCGCTGGATCGGTGCTGGTCCACGCTGCGGGCGCGTGGGCGGACCGGACTGGTCCCCTATCTCACGGCGGGCTACCCGACGATCCCCGGATCGCTGGAGGCCCTGCGGTCGGCGGCGCACCACGCCGACGTCGTGGAGGTCGGCGTGCCGTTCTCCGACCCGCTCGCCGACGGGCCAACCATCCAGGCCTCGACCTTCAAGGCCTTGGCGAACGGGATGACGCTACCGCGCACCCTGGAGCTGATCGCCGAGGCGAACCTCCCGACGCCAGTGGTTCTCTTCTCCTATCTCAATCCGGTGTTGCAGTACGGTGTTGAACGGCTGATGCAGGACGCTGCCGCCATTGGGGTCGCCGGACTGCTGCTCACCGACCTCCCTGCCGGTGGGGATCCCGGGATCGAGTCCACGATACAGCGCTCGCCACTCGACCTGATCCGGTTGGTGGCCCCCACGACCTCGTCGACCCGGATCGCGACCGCCGTGGCCGGCGCGCAGGGGTTCGTGTACCTCGTCGCCCGGCTCGGTGTCACCGGCGCCTCACGCGAGCTGGCGAGTGGCCTCGAGGCCTCGGTACAGGCGGTCCGTGCCGCCACCCTCTTGCCGATCGCCGTCGGGTTCGGCATCTCCACCCCGGAACAGGCCCGCGCGGTCGGCGGCATCGCCGATGGGGTGGTCGTCGGGAGTGCGCTGGTGGACGTGCTCGGGCGTGACGGCGTTGCCGCCGCCGATCGCTTCCTCGCCGAACTCCGCTCCGCGCTGGATCACCCGTGACCCCGCGCCAGCATGCCTTCGTGGCGCTCGGGAGCAATCTCGGGGACCGGGCCGCCTTTCTGGCGCTTGGTCGCCGCGAGTTGGCGGCACTTCCGGACACGGTACTTCGGGCGGAAACGGACGCCGTCGAAACCGCTCCGCTCGGTGGCCTCGCCCAGCCCGCGTACCTGAATCAGATGGTGCTCCTCGAAACAGGCCTCGACCCCCACCGGCTGCTTGGCGAGTGTCACCGCATTGAAGGGTTGGCCGGCCGCGAGCGGTGCACGCAGTGGGCCTCCCGGACGCTGGACCTGGACCTGCTCCGCCACGGGGAAATGCTCTGCGACACGCCGACCCTCGTGCTCCCCCATCCGGGACTCCGGGATCGGCTCTTCTGGGCCCGCGAGATGGCCACCCTGGAGTCTCATGACCACTAAGATGCTCACGATGCCCGAGCTGGAAGCGCGCAAGCGGGAAGGGCGTCCGCTGGTGATGCTCACCTGCTACGACGCCCTCTTCGGTCGCCTGCTCGAGGCGGCCGGTGTCGATGTGCTCCTGGTCGGCGACTCCGTCAATGAGGTGCTTGCGGGTCGCGCCAGCACGCTGAGCGCGACGCTGGACCAGATGATCTACCATGCGTCTGCCGTGCGCCGCGGCGCCACCCGGACTCCGATCGTGGTCGACCTGCCCTTCCTCACGTATCAGGTGTCGATCGAAGAGGCGATCCGGAACGCTGGGCGTGTGCTGGCGGAAACCGACTGCCACGCAGTCAAACTGGAAGGCGGGCTCGCGATGGCGCCGACCGTCGAGGCCCTGGTCGCGCGCGGCATTCCAGTGGTCGGGCATCTTGGCCTGACGCCGCAGAGCGTGCACACGCTGGGAGGGCACCGGGTGCAGGGGCGCACGACCGGAGCCGCGGAGCAGATGCGGCGCGACGCCCTGGCCCTCGAGGCCGCTGGTGCGAGCGCGATCGTGCTGGAGCTGGTGCCGCGTGATGTCGCGACGGAGATCTCCGCCTCGCTCCGGATTCCCACCATCGGGATCGGTGCCGGGGTCGGCTGCGACGGGCAGGTGCTGGTGCTGCACGACCTCCTCGGCCTGAATGAGGGATTCCAACCACGGTTCCTGCGGCGCTATGCCGAGCTTGCCGACACGGTCCAGGACGCGATTCGCCGATTTGGCGACGACGTTCGGGCGCGCCGCTTCCCTGACGATGAGCACTCATTCGAATGAAGACGCTGCAACAACACGCCACGATCGCCGGACTCCGCACCGCGCTTGCCGCGCACCGGGCGGCCGGTCGGCGCATTGCCCTCGTCCCCACCATGGGATACCTGCATGAGGGCCATCTTTCCCTCGTCGACGCCGCGCGGACACTCGCCGATGTGGTGGTCCTGTCACTCTTCGTGAATCCTCGGCAGTTCCATCCCGGCGAGGAGTTCGCGCAGTACCCTCGTGACCCGGCCCACGACCTGGCCCTCGCGGAGGCTCGGCATGTCGATATTCTCTTCGCGCCCGAAGTGGGCGAGATGTACGGGGGCGGGGATGAGCTCCGCATCGTGCCCGGCGAAACCGCGGCGCGGTGGGAAGGCGAGTTTCGGCCCGGGCATTTCGAAGGCGTCCTCGGCGTGGTGGCGAAGCTGTTCCACATCGTGCAGCCCGACGTTGCCTGTTTCGGGCAGAAGGACATCCAGCAGGTCACCCTGATCAAGCGGATGATCCAGGAATTCGACTTTCCGCTCCGCCTGCATGTCAGTCCGACCGTCCGGGAGTCGGACGGCCTTGCCCGGAGTTCGCGGAATGTGTTCCTCGGCCCCGAGGAACGCCGGCCGGCCCTCTCCCTCGTCCGAGGCCTCCGCGCCGCCGAGGCGGCGTTCGAGCAGGGGGCCACGGACGCCGATGTGCTCCGGCGGATCGTGCAGGAGAGCCTCGATGCCGAGGCGGGCGTGGTGACGGACTATATTGCCGTGGTCGAGCCCGAACGCCTGGCACCGGTGCAGGTCGCCGACGCCGGCACCATTATCGCGATCGCTGCGCGTGTGGGTACGACGCGGCTGATCGACAATGTCATCCTTGGAGACGAGGACGTCTGACGTGCGCCGTCGCCTGATGAAGTCGAAGATCCATCGTGCCACCATCACCGCAGCCGACCTGCACTACGAAGGGTCGCTCACACTCGACCGTGACCTCATGGCGGCCGCGGACCTCGTCGAGTTTGAGGAGATCCAGGTGGTGAACGTGAACAATGCGCAGCGCTTCACCACGTACGTCATCCCCGGGCCACGCGGCAGCGGTGTGGTCCAGCTCAACGGCGCCGCCGCCCGGCTCGGCATGGTCGGCGATCTGGTGATCCTCATTGCGTATGGCGACGTGGAGGAGGCGGTCGTGTCCTCCTTCCAGCCTGCGGTCGTCTTCGTGGACGCAGCAAATCGGCAGGTCGAGCCAGCGCCGTGACCGAAGCGTTCCGGGCGGAGTTCCCCACGGCCCAGGACGGACTCCCGCCCTGGGCCGTCGTCTCGCCCATCCGGCGCGCGCATGTCCAGCGCGTCGTTGCGCTGCTCCGTGCCTGGACGGTCACGATGCGACTTCCGGCCGACGAGGCCGCCCGCTGGCTGCGTGCCGGCTGGCTCCATGATGCCCTGCGCGACGCGCCCGAGGACGAGATGCGCCGCTGGGCACCGAGCGTGGCTGGGCCCGTGGAGCTGCGGCACGGCCCTGCCGCGGCCGCACGCGCCGAACTCGAGGGGGAATCGGATACCGACGTCCTCAGCGCGGTGCGCTGGCATTCCGTGGGCTGGCTCGGATGGGGACGGAGCGGCCGGGCGCTGTACTGCGCGGACTTCCTCGAGCCCGGGCGATCCTTTGCACGCGCAGCGCGCGCGCGCTGGGCTGCGCAGTACCCGGATAGCCCGGATGAAGTCCTCCGGGACGTGGTTGCGGCCCGCTTTGCCCATGCCGATGCGCAGGGGTGGAGTCATCCGCCGGAAAGTGTGGCCTTTCGCAGGATGATCCTCGGATGAGCTGGCCCGACTCGCCGTCTGTCCGATTCGGGAGCATCGCGCTCGCGCTTGCCCTCCTGGCAATCGTGGTCTGGCGGCCACGCCCGGCACTGCCGGCGGCCGCCCTGATGCCCCGCACCGCCGATCTCGCGCCGCTCCCCCATCGGGTCTTGGTCCAAGTCCTGAACGGGACGCGGGTCGGACAACTGGCCGCGTCCGTCGGCATGAGCGAGTTGCGTCGGCTCGGGCTCGATGTCGTGTCGTCCGGCAATGCCACGGCGGCGCAACGCGAGGCGGGAACAACGCTGGTCCTCGTGCGGCGCGGCGACACCACCGGCGTCGGTCGCATCCTCGAACGCTTTCCGAAGGCCATCGTGCGCGATGAGCCGATGCCCTCCTTGCTGGTGGATCTCACCGTCGTGCTTGGGCCCGACGCCACCCCGGAGCGCGTGCGATGACTCTTCCGACGCTCGCGGTGGTGCGGGACGCCGTGCTCGCCGTGCACCGGGCATTGCTGGAGACCGAGCGGCTGGCGTGGGAGCGGATGAACGGCAGGGTCGCCGGCAACCTCGAAGTCCTCCGACTCGCGATCGAGGATCCCTGGTTCGCCTGGCTCCGCCCGCTGACGGCGTTGATTGCCGCGATGGACGAGGCGCTGCAGGACCAGACGCCGGAAGGCGAGGCACGCCTCGCGCCAATGCTGGCCCAGACCGCCTCGCTGCTCCGGCCGGACGAGAACGGCACCGATTTTCAGCAGCGCTATGATGAGTTTGTCCAGCGCGCCCCGGACGTCGCGGTCGCCCATGGCCGACTGATGCGGGTGCTCGCCGGCTGACGCGCTACTCCCTCCCTGTCGCGCGCGTCTCCCAGGCAACCACGGCCAGCACCAGATCCATCACATTCGTTCCCGTCGGGCCGGTGCGCACCAAGGCACCGATGCGATCGAGCACCGGGTGCGAATCGTGGCGCGCCAAGGCCGCCCCGGGATCGGAGTCGGCGGCCATCCGTGCCCAGCTCGTCTGATCGACGATCGCCCCGGCGGCATCGGTCGGGCCATCTCGGCCATCCGTTCCGGCCGCCAGGAAGGTCACGCGAAGCGGGGAGATCTCGAGCATCTCGGCCGCCGCGAGCGCAAGCTCCTGGGCGCGTCCCCCGACGCCCGACCCGTCGCCACGCGTCACGGTGGTCTCGCCTCCCCAGACCAACAACAACGGCCTGACGGCATCGCCATGTCCATCCTCGTGCAGCGTGGCGTTCTGCCGTGTCCAGTCGCGGGCGGCCTGCATTGCCTCGGTGGCCAACCGGCGCCCGACATCGCCCGCCTCGCCGACCAGAGGTGTCAGCTCGACGCGCTGGACCACATCGCAGGCGGCGGCCGCACGGGCGCTGGCGGCACACGCCATCGCGTTGGTGGCAAGCAGGGTGACGTGCACATGGTCCGCGGGGTGGTCCCCATGGCACGGCCCGGAGCCGATCGTCGCCGCGTCATCGCCGGGCACGTCGGAGATCAACCAGCAATGGACCGGGCGAGGCGCGAGCGCCTCGGCGAGACGGCCGTCGCTCCATCGGGTCACGAGACGGCGCGCCCGGTTCATCGTCGCAATGGGGGTACCCGCGTCGTGCAGCCCTTGGAACGCGCGGATCAATTGCTCGGGCGACACGCCCTCCCGCGGGACCGCCATGAGCGCGCTCGCTCCGCCTGAGAGCGCCACATGGACCACGGCGTCCCGTGGCAAATCCTCCACGAACCGTTGCAGCGCCTCGCCGGCGGCGAAGGAGCCTGATCCAGGCATGGGGTGATCGCCGATGAGGTGGGTGAGCGCCGCTGGCACCGTCGCGCCTCCTGCGGCACCGATGACCATTCCACCCGCCGCGGGCGTCCCGTTCGCGGCGAGCCGCTCGGCCAACGCGATCGCCATCCCCTCCGCAGCCTTCCCCACGGCGATGATCCACGGCATGGGGCCTCCTGGGGGAGGCATGCGGGCCGCATCGAAGGCCGCGCCGGGCATCACGGCCGCGACGCCGGCGAGGAAGCACTCGCGGAGGAAGTCGGCGGCGGTCTCGGGACAGTGTGGCACGGTGACTCCAGGACGGTTCGCGTCAATATTACTCGATCTCTCACCCGGTCAGCCCATGTCCGCACGTCCCATCATCCATGTCACGCGACGCCTGCCCCCCGCGGTGGAGTCCGCACTCTCCACGCGATTCGACACCATTCTCTCGCGCGAGGATCGTCCGATGGACCCGGCCGAGTTGCAGCGCGCCCTTGCCGATGCCGACGCCCTCCTCTGCACGGTGACCGACCGGATCGGCGCCGATGTCCTGGCCACTTCTCCGCGGCGCGCCCGCATGATTGCGAACTATGGGGTGGGTACCGACAACATTGACCTCGCCGCCGCGGCAGCGCACGAGATCGTCGTGAGCAATACGCCGGACGTCCTCACCGATTGCACCGCGGATCTCACGATGGCGCTGATGCTTTCCAGCGTGCGACGGACCGGGGAAGGGGAGCGGGAGGTGCGAGGTGGCCGCTGGACCGGGATGCGGCCGACCCATATGCTCGGCGCCCGCGTGACAGGACGTACGCTCGGCATCGTGGGGCTTGGCCGCATCGGGCGTGCGGTGGCCCAGCGAGCCCACTTCGGATTCACCATGCGGGTACTGGGCTTTTCCCGCTCGCCGGTCGAGTCGAGGGTGCTCGACGCGCATGGCATTGAGCCGGTCGCCAGCCTCGAGCAGCTGCTTGCCGATTCGGATGTCGTCTCGCTGCACTGCCCGAGCACGGGCGCGACCCGCGGCATGATGAACGCGACGCGGATCGCGCTGATGAAGCCGGGGTCGTTCCTGATCAACACGGCGCGCGGCGATCTGCTGGACGACGACGCGGTGATCGCGGCCGTGCTGGCAGGTCACCTCGGCGGCATTGGCCTCGATGTCTATCGCGGCGAACCCCACCTCGACCGTCGCTACCTCTCGCTGGAACGGGCGGTACTGCTGCC
>JBBRGR010000095.1:0-6854 GCA_038223815.1 Gemmatimonadales bacterium | reverse complement strand
GAGGCGCGTGAGATCGCCGACGGCATCGCCCACCCCGTGCATCCAGCGCCGCACCGCTTCGCCGTCGGCAGTCGCCGGAGTCGCCGGCCCCGCATCCATCGCGGCGGCGCGGCGGATCTCGGCCGTGGATCCCTTGAAACGGCGCCAGACCGTCGCCGCCTGCGTGCAGTAGAGCGCGGTCAAGAGCAGGGGATCCGGGGGACCCGACGGCGGCGCCAGTGCGGCGAGCCGAGCCGCGTCGAGTTCCGGGACCCAGGTGGCTGCCACGCCCGACGTCAGCCAGAGGCGGAGCATCTCCGCCGGGTCGCGCGCGCTCCGAAGTCCCTTCACCCATTCATCGCGCACGCGTTCCGCCGAGAGATGCGCGATGTCCCCGCTCTGTGCCACGGCGGCGGCCCATGTCGGGGGATCAATGGCGAAGTCGAGACGCGCCGCGAAGCGGAGAGCACGCAGGATCCGGAGCCGATCCTCGCGAAAGCGCTGCGCCGGATCGCCCACGGCGCGAATGACACGCGCGACGAGATCCGCGCGACCATCGTACGGATCGGCCCACCGGTGCTGCAGCGGGTGCCAGGCAATCGCGTTGATCGTGAAATCGCGGCGGGCAAGATCCTCTTCCAGGGATGCGCCGAAGGCGACGACCGCGTGCCGACCGTCCGTGAAAACGTCGTGGCGGAAGGTCGTCACTTCATGCAGCACGCCCTCCGCGTCCAGCACTCCGACTGTGCCATGCTCGATCCCGACGGCGATGGTGCGCCGGAAGAGCGTCCGCACCACCTCAGGCGGAGCCGCCGTGGCGAGATCCACGTCGCTCCCCGCGCCGCCCAGCAGGGCATCGCGAATGGCTCCACCCACGCACCAGGTCTCGTACCCGGCCTCTTCGAGGCGGCGCACGATGTTGACCACCGGAGCAGGGATCTGGATCGACTCGGGAGTGGGCGTGGGAGCCTCCGGCTTCAGCCGCAGAGAACGCTGCCGCCGTTGACGTTGAGCACTTCTCCGGTGACGTGACGGGCAAGGTCCGACAGCAGGAAGAGGATGGGGCCGGCAATGTCGTCTGCGGAGGCCACCCGCCGAAGCGGAATCGCCGCCTCGATTGGTCCGCGTCGCGCGGGGTCCCCGAGCGCCGTCGCGGACATCTCGGTATCCACCCAGCCCGGCGCGACGCAATTCACCGTGATGCCCGGACCGCACTCGACGGCGAGGGACTTCACCAACGACATCATGGCCCCTTTGCTGGCGGCGTAGTCGGCGTGGAACGCTTCGCCCCGCTGCCCGGCTGTGGACCCCACCATGACGACCCGTCCCTCGCCCTGCATCAGGCCAAGGGCGGCACGCGTGGTGAGGAAGAGGGAATCCAGATTGGTCCGGAATGTCTCGCGCCACCGTTCGGGGGCCATCGCCGAGAGTGGGGTATCGCTCGCGGGCCAGATGCCGTGGTTGGCCACAAAGCCATCGAGGCCGCCGAAGGCCGCCTGCACCTCGGCGAAGCACTGGGCGACGCGCTTGTCGTTGCCGAGATCCCCGCCACCGACGAAGGCCCGACGGCCGAGTGCGCGCACCGCCTTCGCCACCGCCTCGGCGTCGGCGCGACGCGAGTGATAGGTGATGCCGACGTCGGCCCCCGCGCGGGCGCACAGGAGCGCGGTGGCGCGCCCGATGCCTCGCGAGCCTCCGGTGACGAGAATGCGCTTTCCGGCGAGCGAGATCACGATCCGAATTCCGTGGTGAGAATGGCCGCGATCTGATGCTGGATCGCGAGGTGCATCTCCTGCACGTGGTTCACGCGGTCGTCGGGCACCACATAGGCGTGGTCCACGGCGTGGGCCAGCGGGCCGCCATCGCCGCCGAGGAGCGCGATCGTCGTCACCCCCATGCTGCGTGCGGTCGCGGCAGCGGCCAGGCAATTCGCGGAGCGCCCCGAGGTGCTATGGAGCACCAGCACATCCCCGGGGCGTGCCAGCGCCTCGATCTGCCGGACGAAGAGCTGATCGGCACCGAAGTCATTGGCGGATGCCGTGAGAATGGAACTGTCCGTCGTCAGGGCCATGGCGCGCAGCGCGCGGCGCTGGCTGGCATGGTAGCGCACGACGTACTCGGTCGCGAGGTGCTGCGCATCGGCGGCAGAGCCGCCGTTGCCCGCGAAGAAGAGCGTGCCGCCGCCGGCCAGACAGTGGCGCATCGCCGCGACGAGCGGGGAGAGCGCAGAGGCGTCCTCGGCCACGCGGGCAGCGAGCGCGGCCATGGCGCGGAGGCCGAGGGCGATGCTGTCGGTGTCGCTCATTCGGAGTCGAAGATGCGGCGCATCTTCCGCCAGAGGGAATCGTGCACCGGGAGTGGGTCGACCTCGTAGGTCGCCTGGTCATCCAGGATGGCGCGCGGATTGGCATCGAGGAGCAATAACGCCTGCTCGGCACCATCCTGCTCAGACAGCCACTCCAGCGCCGTCGCCACGTTCCGTTCATCGCCGTGATTGTCGGCCGCCAGAATGTCGGCGAGGCCGTGGCGCACCAGATCGCGCGCACGATCCCCGCGACTCCGGGGGAGCGTCAACGTGGTTGCATCCACTTGCATCACGGTGCCCAGTTCGCGCCACGCGCGCACGGCCGGCACCGAGCAGGAGGAGTAGCGCTCCGGATGGGCGAGCACCGGCACCAGCCCGATCTGGATGACCTCGTAGAGCGCCCGCGCGACAATCTCGGCTGGCACCATGCGGTTGAACTCCACCAGCAAGTAGCGACTGCCATTCAGCGTGACTTTCCGCTCGGCCACCGCCTTCGTGATCGGGCGGTCCAGCATCACTTCCGCGCCACGGTGCAGGCGCACCTCCGGGGGCGCCGCTGCGACCAGCGCCTCCCACGCCGCCTTGTACGCGGGGGGATACCCGAGATGCGCCGTCGACGCGAGCAGGTGCGGCGTACAGGCCAGATCGGTGATGCCGCGCGCGGCGAAGGAGCGCAGGACGCGGACGGACTGCTCCACGCTCCGCGACCCATCGTCCACGCCGGGGAGGAGATGCGAGTGCAGATCAATCATCCGGGCGTGACCGCCGCGCGGACCGCGCTGGCGTGGTCCCCGAGGGCCTGGGGATCCTGTTCCACCGCGGCCAGCAGCGCAAGCGTGATCAGGGCGTCCGCCGCGAGCAAGTCGAGCGCGGCATCACGAGTGGCCCCGGCCGAGATCGCGGCCGTCAGTGCGAGCCCTCCCGCCTCGGTGAGCTGCGCCACGGGCTCGCCCGCCGGCGACACCGCCAGCCAGCGCGAGGCCGCCTCACGAAGGCGTGCCGGGGCACCCTCGGTGCGCGCCGCGAACCAGGTCGCCGTCACGCGTCAATCCAGGCTGCCACGATCGGCCCGAAGCGCTTCAGAGCAATGGCCTCGACGTTCTCCACGCCGAGGGACCCGCTGGCGAAGGTGGGTCGTCCTCCGCCCCGCCCGCCGAAGGTGGTGGTCAGCAGCTTCATCAGGCCGTTGGCATCCTTCCCCGCCGCGATCAGATCGTCGGAGACCGCCACCGTCACCGCAGCCGGCAGTGTCGGATTCACCAGCACCAGCACCGCACCCGATTGTTCGACGCCGCGGAAGGCATCGGCCAGCTCCCCGAGTTGGCCGCGATCCTCGGTCACGGTGGTGGTCAGGTGGATGGTGGCCTTGCCGGCCGGGAGGCGCGTCGCCGCCGCAGTCCCTCCGCCCTTGATGGCTTCCGCGAGTCGCGCCGCGAGCTTCTCCCGCTCGGCCAGCAACGCCTCGAGCTTGCGCTCGAGCTGGTCCGGCTGGGCCTTCAGCGTCTGGGCCAACACGCCGATCCGCGCCTCGGCCGCGCGCACCGCCGCATACGCCCCGTGCCCCGTGATGGCCTCGATGCGTCGTACGCCGGCTGCGACGCCACCCTGCGCAGTGACGCGGAAGAGTCCGATCTGGCCGGTGGTGCGCACGTGCGTGCCGCCGCACAGCTCGATCGAGTCACCCATCGCGACGACGCGCACCACGTCACCGTACTTGTCGGCGAAGAACGCCATCGCGCCCTTCGCGAGCGCGTCGGGGTAGGACATCTCCCGGATGTCCACCGGCGCATTCGCGAGGACGAGATCGTTGACCTCCGCCTCGATCTCCGCAAGCTGCGCGGCCTCGACGGGGCCACCGTGGGAGAAGTCGAACCGCAGCCGCGTCGGCTCGACCAACGAGCCCTGCTGCCGGACATGCTCGCCGAGATGGCGACGCAGGACCATGTGCGCGAGGTGGGTCGCGGAATGGTTGCGCTCGATCTCCGCGCGCCGTCCGGCATCCACCGTCGCGTGCGCGGTACCCGGGACGAAGGTCCCCTCCAGCGTCCCGAGGAGCCGCTGGCCGAGCTCGACGTCCTTGGCCACATCGGTCACATGGAAGCGCCATCCGTCTCCCTCGACGACGCCGTGGTCGGCCGTCTGGCCGCCGCTGGTGGCGTAGAAGGGGGATTCGCGCAGCACGAGGATCCCGCGCGCGGCGGCCTCGGCATCGCTGAGCACGCGCGTCTCGGCGACAAGATCGCTGTACCCGGTGAAGGCCGACTTCACGCCATCCGCCGCCACCACGACGTCCACCCGCGCTTCCGTGGTAGCCACGCCCCGCCCCGCCGCCGTACGGCTCCGTTCGCGCTGCTCCGTCATCGCGACCTCGAAGCCCTCGGTATCCACGCTGATCCCCATCTCTCCGGCGATCAGCACCGTGAGGTCGAGCGGAAAGCCGAAGGTGTCGAAGAGCTTGAAGGCATCCTCGCCGGCGATCCGCGTGGTGCCGACCGCCTGGATCTCGTCGAGGCGGGCGAGCCCGGCCTCGATCGTCTCGAGGAAGCGTGCTTCTTCCTGCCGGATCGTCTCCGCGACGAACGCCTGCTTCTCCGCCAGCGCCGGATACGCCTCACCCAGCAGCGCAACGACGGTCGGCACCAACTCGACGAGCGTCGGCTCCCGGCGGCCGAGCAGCCAGGCATGTCGCACGCCGCGGCGGAGGATCCGGCGCAGCACAAAGCCGCGGCCCTCATTGCTCGGGTAGACGCCATCGAGCAGGAGAAACGAAACCGCGCGCGCGTGGTCGGCGAGGACACGGTACGAGATGCCGGTGCCCTCGGGCCCCCCCGGATACGGTGCCCCGACGAGGCGCTCCACGTCGGCGATCAGCGGCCGGAAGAGATCGGTGTGGAAGTTGTCGTCCTGACCCTGCAACTCGGCGGTGATCCGCTCCAGCCCGGCGCCGGTGTCGACGCTCGGCTTCGGCAGCGGCGTGAGCGTGCCGTCCGCCGAGCGGTCGAACTGCATGAAGACGAGGTTCCAGATTTCGAGGAAGCGGCCCGACTCGGCCTCGACCTCGAACTCTGCCTGCGACATCGCGACGGGCGTGCTGCCAGGCGTCCACTGCAGGTCTACGTAGACCTCTGAACAGGGACCGCACGGCCCGGTGTCGCCCATCTGCCAGAAGTTGTCCTTGTCGCCGAGGCCATAGATCCGGTCGGCGGGCAGCGTCGAATGCTCGAGCCAGAGTGCGCGGGCTTCGTCGTCGGTGTGGTGCACCGTGACGCGCAGGCGATCGGCGGAAATGCCGAGGTACTCGGGCGAAGTCACGAACTCCCAGGCGAAGGTGATCGCGTCGCGCTTGAAATAGTCGCCGAACGAGAAATTGCCGAGCATCTCGAAAAAGGTGTGATGCCGACGCGTCAGCCCCACCTGCTCGAGGTCGTTGTGCTTCCCACCGGCGCGCACGCACTTCTGGCAGGTCACCGCGCGCACATACGGGCGTGGATCCTGACCGAGGAAAGTGCGCTTGAACTGCACCATGCCGGCGTTGGTGAAGAGCAGGGTCGGGTCGTCGGCCGGGACGAGGGTTGAGGAGGCAACCTCGGTGTGTCCCTGCGCGACGAAATAGTCGAGGAATCGGCGGCGGATTTGAGCGGCATTCATGGGGGGCAATCTAACAACCCCGAACCCGTCAACCCTCCCCCACCAGCCGCCGTACGTGCCCGTGGGCGTCCGAACCGGACCATCCCCGGCGGGCGAAGAAGGCGAGCAGGCGCCGCAGTTTGGCCTCACGGGTGAGTCCCTGCATCGCCACGACCCGGCGCTCGGCCTGCGCCAGCGTCTTCGCCATCGGGTCCGGGGCGGCCTCGGTCTCCAGGGCACCCAACGCCTCGGTCACCACGGGGGCGGCCACACCGAGGCGCAGGAGGTCGTGTCGGATGCGCAACGGCCCTCGGCCGCGCCGCGCGCGTGCCTCCACGTAGCCCCGTGCGAAGACCGCGTCATCGAGCAGGCCGAGGCGGGTGAGCCGTGCCACGGCTCCCTGCACCGCGGCGGGGGGATGCCCCCGCCGGTCCAGCTTGCGCGCCAGCTCCACGCTGCCATGGGCACGTTGCTCGAGCCCGCGAAGCCCGGCGCGCATGGCCGCTTCTTCGTCGGCGGCCGCGTCGAGTCGCTCCACGGCACCGACCGGGAGAGGTTGCCCCGGGAGGATGCCCAACGCGGCCACCATATCCGCGGGAACCGTCCACGCCGACCGCCCGCCCACCATCACCCGGGTGCTCCCCGGGCGCCGTGGGTCTGGCACCAAGTCGGTGACAATCACTCGCCGTCGTCCTCGTCGGGGACGCCCGGGCCGGCCGCGGCCAGCATGCCGAGCGACTCCTTCACCTTCGCCTCGACTTCGGCCATCAGCGTGCTGTTGTCCTTGAGGAAGAGCTTGGCGTTCTCGCGCCCCTGCCCGATCCGCTGCTCGCCATAGGAGTACCAGGCGCCGGACTTCTGGATGATCCCGGCCTCCGAGGCAATGTCGACCAGCAATCCGGTATGCGAGATGCCCTCGTCGAACATCACGTCGAACTCCGCC
>JBBRGR010000094.1:0-6862 GCA_038223815.1 Gemmatimonadales bacterium | reverse complement strand
CATGGGCGCTTCATCCCCGATCGGCTGCATGTGCTCGGCGAGACCGAGATCACCTACCTCGCCTCCCTGACAGCCGAGGCGCGCACGGCGTCGCTCGAGGGGTTCTTTCAGTATGACCTTCCGGTGGTCTTCATCACCAAGGGGCTTGAGCCCCCGGAGCCGATGCTGACTCTCGCACGCGATCGGCACATTCCGGTCCTGCGCACCCGGTTGAAGACCGCCGAGTTCTACAAGCGCATCAAGCCGCTGATCGAGGATGCGTTCGCGCCGCGCACGACGCTGCATGGTTCGCTGGCCGATGTGTACGGCGTTGGACTCCTCTTTGTCGGGCGGTCCGGCATCGGCAAGAGTGAGTGCGTGCTCGACCTGGTGGAGCGCGGCCACCGGCTGGTCGCCGACGATGTCGTGAAGGTGATTCGGCGCGGCACCGATGTGCTGCTCGGGCAGGGCCACGAGCTCGCTGCCCACCACATGGAGATCCGCGGCGTCGGGCTGATCGACATTCCCGCGCTGTTCGGCGTGCGGGCCGTGCGCCAGCAGAAGCGGATCGAGGTGGTGGTCCAGCTCGAGGATTGGGAGACGGCGCAGGGGGCGGATCGGACCGGGCTGCAGCGCGACACCCAGCTCATCCTCGAGGTGCCGATCCCCAAGGTGATGGTGCCGCTCAATCCCGGGAAGAACATCACCGTGGTGGCGGAGGTCGTGGCCATGATGCACCTGCTCCGGTACAGCGGCGTGGATGTGGCTGCCGCCTTCAATGAGCGCCTGATCAAGAAGATGCGGGAGAAGCGTGGCGTGCGCGAATACCTGCGGGACGATTTCGAATGACGGCACTCACTGGGGTCATCGTGGGGCATGCGCAGCTGGCGCAGGCGCTCGTCGGGGCGGTCGAGCAGATTGCGGGGAACGAATCGGGGCTCCTCGCCGTCTCCAACACCGACTGCGATCGCGGCGCCCTGGAGCAGCGGATCCTCGCCGCGGTCGGGAGCGGGCCGGCGATCGTCTTCATCGACATGCCGAGCGGGTCGTGCATGTTCGCGGCGATGCGTCAGATGCAGGCCATGCCCGGCGTCCGGGTTGTCACCGGGGTCAATCTCGCCATGCTCCTCGAGTTCGTGTTTCATCGCGAGGGCGGGGTGGATGCGGTCGCCGCGCACGTGGCGGACGTGGGTGCCCGTGCCGTGGTCGCGCGCTGATGACGCTGGCGCTCCTTCGGGTCGATGATCGGCTGGTCCACGGTCAGGTGGTCATCGGCTGGGGACGACCGCTCGCGGCCCGATTCATTGTGTTGGTGGACAACGGCGTCCGGTTGAGCGACTGGGAGCAGGATCTCTACCGGATGGCGGTCCCCGATGGCGTGGAGATCATCTTCGCCAGCACCAGCGAAGCGATCCAGCGCTTGCCGGCGTGGGCGGCAGATCCGCGCCCCGGAATCCTCCTGACGGGTGACCTTGCAACCATGGCGGCCCTGCACGACGCCGATCCCGTGCGCGTCCATCGCATCAATCTCGGCGGCATTCATCATCGCCCCGAACGCGCCGAACGCCTGCGCTACATCTACCTCGACGAGGCCGAAGCAGACCTCCTCCGCACCCTCGCCGGGGCTGGGGCGATCATCACGGCGCAGGACCTCCCGACCTCGTCACCTGTGGCCCTCGCGGAGTTGCTGTGAGCCCGGCGATCGCCTTGGCACTCTGGGGCTGGGGCATCATCGTGACGGTGGACCTCGTCTCGGCGCCGCAGGGGCTGCTCTCGCGGCCGGTGGTCGCCAGCAGTGTTGCCGGACTCCTGGCTGGCGATCTCGCCGCCGGGCTGCTGGTGGGTGTGGCGCTGGAGTTGTATGCGCTCGACGTGCTCCCCATCGGTGCCGCCCGCTATCCGGACTATGGGGCCGCATCGGTCACGGCGGGTGCGGCCGCGGCCCTCACGCCGAATGCGCCGGCGCTGGCACTCGCCGGACTCATCGGACTCCCCCTGGCGATCCTCGGGGGATGGACCTTGCACCTGCATCGCCGTCGCACGGCCGAGTCGATTCATCGCCGACTGGCGCGCGTCGCCGCGGGAGAGGCCCGGGCGATCTGGGAGTTGCAGCGCAACGGACTCATTCGCGATGCCGGTCGCGGGGTGGTGCTGAGCGGCGTTGGACTGCTGACGATCCTGGCCGCCGCGGCGTTCCCGTGGTCCGCCTTCCCCCGGATGGCACTCGTGGGCGGGGCAACCGTCGCGGGCGGGTTGGCCGCCGCCCTTGGTGGGGCGCTTCGCAGTGGCGGGCAGGGCGCCCGTCGCCGCTGGCTCGCGGTGGGACTCGCGACTGGGCTCCTGCTGGTGCTCGCCCAATGACGGCGCGGTGGCAGGCGATTGTGCGGCTCCTCGCGGTGCAGGCGGCGTGGACCTACGAGCGGATGACGGGGATCGGCGTCGGACACGCCGCCGCCCCATTGCTTCGGCATCATCTGCGCTCGCAACCCCGGGAGGCGCAGTTGGCGGCGATTGCGCGCTCGGCCGAGTTCTTCAACTCGCATCCCTATCTCGCCGGCGTCGCGGTCGGGGCCGTGGTGCGCGCCGAGCGGGATGGGACCCAAGGCCCGACGATCCTGCGGCTCAGGACGGCGCTCTCGGGACCCCTCGGCGCGCTGGGCGATCAGTTGGTGTGGGCGGGTCAGGTGCCCGCCCTCATCGGGTTGGCGGTCGCGGCCGTGCCCTGGATGGGGGCGTCTGCTGTCCTGCTGGCCGTGATCGTGCACAACGTGCTCCGACTCGGCCTCACGGTGTGGGGCCTTGATCTCGGCCTGCGGGAGGGGCTCGCGGTGGGTGGGGCACTGCAACGCTCCTGGCTGCCCCGTCGCGCCGATGATGCCCAGCGGCTGGCCGCGTTCGCCGTCGGCCTGGCCGTGCCGGTGGCTGGCTGGTTCCTCCTGCGGCAGGTCCCCTCGGTATCAGCACTGAGTGTCATTGGCGTCGGCGTCCTCGGCGGCGTGCTCGCGGTGGCCTCGCCGACGCGCTCGCGCGTGACCGGACTCCGCGTAGGTCTGGCCCTGGTGGCGGTGACCCTTCTCGTTGTTGGAGGTGCGCGGTGATCGAACGTGAAACCGTGATCGTCAACCCGCTCGGCATGCACGCGCGGCCCGCGGCCAAGGTGGTGCGCCTCGTCGCAGGTTTTGCCGCCGAGGTGGAGCTGGAGTGCGACGGGCAAGCGGTGAACGGCAAGAGCATCATGGGCGTCATGATGCTCGCGGCCGAGTGTGGCGCCGTCGTCCGCGTCCGCGCCACCGGCAGCGACGAGGAGGCGGCCATGGAGGCCGTGCTCACACTCATCGCCAGCGGGTTTGGCGAGCGATGACCGAGCGGATCCTTCGTGGTGTGGGCGTGTCGCCGGGCGTGGCCTTCGGGCCCGTCATGGCCGTCCGCTGGTCCTTCCCGGAGGTGCCTGACCGCAATGTGCCCCCGGATCAGATTGAAACCGAGATTGCCCGGGTCCATCAGGCGGTGGCGGCCGTTCTCGCGCAGCTCGCCGAGCTCCGGGAGCGGACTCTGCAGCGCGCCGGTCCCGAAGAGGCGGGCATCTTCGACGCCCAGATGATGATGGTGCAGGATCCGCACTTCCTCGCGAGTGTCGAGGTGCTGATCCGCAAGAACCACCTCTCGGCCGAGACCGCCTACGAGTTCAAGGCGCTCGAGCTCCGCAATGCGTGGCAAGGCTCGCGGCAGGCGATGCTCCGCGATCGGCTCGCGGATCTCAACGCCATCCAGCTGCGGATGCTGGCCCACCTGCTTGGTCGGGCCACTGAAGAGGCGTGGCTTGGCGGCATTGACCAGCAGGTCGTGATCGTCGCCCGGGAGCTGTCGCCCGGGCTCACGGTGCAGTTTGATCGTGAGCACATCGTCGGGTTCATCTGTGAGGAAGGGACGCGCACCTCCCACGCCGCGATCCTTGCGCACTCCCTCGGCATACCGGCCGTGATGGGTGTCCCAGGGGCGCTGGAGCGGATCAGTGAGGGGGCGATCGTTCTCCTCGATGGGCAGAGCGGCGTCGTCATCATCGATCCGACCCATGACGAACTTGAACTCGCCAGGCTCCAGACCTCGCGTCGTCACAAGCTCGAACTGCAGCTCGAGGGGATCGCGACGGCACCGGCCGTCACGCCGGATGGGGCGCGGATCATCCTGCAGGGCAACGTCGATCTCCCCGAAGAGGTCGAGCCCGCGCTGCGCCACGGGGCCGAAGGGGTCGGGCTGCTCCGGACTGAATTTCTGGTGACGGGGCGCGCCACCTTGCCGACGGAAGAGGAGCAGACGGAATACTACCGCCGCGTTGGGGCGGCCTTCGCCGGACATCCGGTGATCGTGCGCAGCTACGATCTGGGTGGCGACAAGTTCCCGGCGGCGTTCGCGGCACCGCAGGAGGCCAACCCCTTTCTCGGCTGGCGAAGCATCCGGGTGTGCCTCGATGAGCCGACGCTCTTTCGGCCCCAGTTGCGTGCCATCCTCCGCGCGGCAGCGGATCGTGACCTGTGGCTCATGCTGCCATTGGTGATCTCGCTGGATGAGGTGGCCGAGACCCGGAGCATCCTCGCCGAGGAAGCGGACGCTCTGCGTCGGGCAGGCATCCGGGCCGCAGCGGATGTCCCGGTCGGCGTGATGATCGAGACGCCGGCGGCCGTGAGCCTGGCCCACGAGTTTGCCAAGGTGGCCGCGTTCCTCAGCGTCGGGAGCAACGACCTCACCCAGTACACGCTCGCGGTGGACCGCGGCAATGCCCGCCTCGCCCGCCGGTTTTCCCCGCTGCATCCCGCCGTGGTGCGCTCGCTCCAGCAGGTGCGGGCGGCGTCGTCGGCCGCCGGGATTCCCGCGTCGGTCTGCGGGGAGATGGCGTCCGACCCGATTTCCGCGGTGCTCTTGCTGGGGCTGGGCTATGATCGCCTGAGCATCGCGCCGCCCTCCATTCCGCTGGTCAAGTGGGTCGTCCGCAACATGCCGATGCAGGCGGCCCGCGAGGCGGCCGAGGCGGCGGTGTTGGCGACGAGTACAGAGGCCGTCGAGGCCATCCTGCGCGACACCATGGGGCGCCATCTCGACCTGCGGTTGGTTGACCCCGGCAGTGCGTTGCCGCACCCCTCGACGGGCACTAGCTTGCCCCGGTCCCCGTGAGTTCCTCACCCTCGTCGCGAGGTCCGATGTCACCGGCTGCACGCCATCTCTTCACGTCCGAATCGGTGACCGAAGGTCATCCGGACAAGGTCGCCGACCAGATTTCCGATGCCGTCCTCGACGCCATTCTCGCCCGCGATCCTGCGGCGCGCGTGGCGTGCGAGACCCTCGTCACCACCGGCATGGCCGTCGTGGCCGGCGAGATCACCACGTCGGCCTATGTCCACATTCCCGACATTGTGCGGACCACGATCGAGCGGATCGGCTACACCGACGCGCAGTTCGGCTTCGACCATCGGACCTGTGCGGTGCTTGCCTCGATCGATCGCCAATCGCCCGACATCGCGCAGGGGGTCGATGGCCAGGACGCGGACGCGCAGGGGGCCGGCGACCAGGGCATGATGTTCGGCTATGCCACGGATGAGACCGACGAGCTGATGCCGCTGCCGATCATGCTCGCGCACCGGATGGCCGAGCGCCTCGCCGCCGTGCGCCGCGGCGGGAAGCGGATGCCGCACCACGCCTGGCTCCGGCCCGACGGCAAGACGCAGGTTTCCGTGGAATACGAGGGGGATCGCCCGGTGGCCGTGAAGACGGTGGTGCTCTCCACCCAGCACGACGACACCGTCGGCGGTCGCGTGCTCAGCCAGAAGACCATCAAGGCCGCGATGGTCGCCGACGTGATCAAGCCGGTGCTCGAGGAGTTCGGCTTCTCGACCGCGAAGACCGAGTACCTGGTGAATCCGACCGGCCGCTTCGTCATCGGCGGCCCACAGGGCGATGCCGGGCTGACCGGCCGGAAGATCATCGTCGACACCTATGGCGGGATGGCCCGCCACGGTGGCGGCGCGTTCAGCGGCAAGGACCCGACGAAGGTGGATCGTTCGGCGGCGTATGCGGTACGATACGTGGCCAAGAACATCGTCGCGGCCAGACTGGCTCGCCGCTGTGAGGTGCAGGTCGCCTACGCGATCGGCGTGGCGCAACCGGTGTCGGTGTACGTCAACACCTTCGACACCGGTGTCGTCGGGGATGCAGTGCTGGAGCGGGCCGTCCGCGAGGTGTTCGACCTCCGCCCCGCCGGGATCATTGCCGAGCTCAAGTTGCGGCAGCCGATCTACTCGGCAACGGCGGCCTACGGGCATTTCGGGCGCGAGTACGGCAAGGGGATGTACGAGGAAGCCGGGCGTCGCCCGCAGCGCGTCGAGCGCTTCACCTGGGAGCGGACCGATCGGGTCCGCGAGCTTCGAACCGCCGTGAAGGCGTGAGGATTTCATGACCCGCATTGCCATAGACGCCCCGCATGACATCAAGGACATCGCCCTCGCCGACGAAGGGCGTCGACGCACCGAGTGGGCCGAACGCTCGATGCCGGTGCTGCGCCAGATCCGCGCGCGCTTCGCCGCCGAGCAGCCACTCAAGGGACGCAAGCTCTCCTGCTGCCTCCATGTCACCACCGAGACCGCGAACCTGATGATCACGCTGCGGGCGGCGGGGGCCGACGTCGCGCTCTGTGCCTCGAACCCGCTGTCCACGCAGGACGATGTGGCGGCGCACCTGGTGCGCGATTACGGCGTGCACGTCTACGCCATCAAGGGCGAGGACCACGAGACCTATTACACCCACCTCGCGCAGGCGCTCGCCTTCGGCCCGGACCTGACCCAGGACGACGGCGCGGACCTCGTCGGCGCCCTCATGATGACTGCACTCGGCC
>JBBRGR010000093.1:0-6896 GCA_038223815.1 Gemmatimonadales bacterium | reverse complement strand
ACGCACGCTGAGTGCCATTGCCTCGCGCGGGCGCGACGGCTTCTACCGGGGCTGGGTCGCCGATTCGATCGTCGCCGAGATGGCGCGGGGCGATGGCATCCTGACCACCGCGGATCTCGCGGGCTACCGGGCGACGTGGCGCGCACCGGTGAAGATCACCTATCGCGGCTGGACGGTCTGGTCGATGCCCCCCGCTTCGTCCGGCGGCACGACGCTCGCCATGATCCTCAACATCCTCGAAGGCTACGGCCCGACGCCGGCGTTCGGTTCGGTGGCCCTCCTGCACCGCGAAGCCGAGGCCATGCGCGCCGCCTTCACCGAGCGCAATGCCCTCCTTGGCGACCCCGACTTCGAGACGCTTCCGATGACCCGCCTGCTCTCGAAGGAGCATGCCGTGACACTGCGCGGTCGCATCAACCTCGGCGCGCACCTGCCGACGCCGGCGTTCGACCCCACACTCCGCGAGGGGAGCAACACCACCCATTACTCGGTGGTGGATGCTGCCGGAATCGCCGTCTCGACCACGACCACGCTGAACAACTCCTACGGCTCGCATGTGACCGTCTCGGGCGCCGGCTTCCTCCTCAACGACGAGATGGATGACTTCGCCACTGCACCGGGCAAGGCCAACATGTACGGCCTCGTGCAGGGGGAAGTGAACGCGATCAAGCCCGGAAAGCGGATGCTGTCGGCGATGACGCCGAGCATCGTGGTCGATCCTGCGGGGGAACTCCGGCTGGTGGTCGGCACGCCCGGCGGCCCGACGATCATCACGCAGGTGTACCACGTGATCAGCAATGTGATCGACCATGGCATGTCGTTGCCGGATGCGGTCGCCGCGCCGCGCATGCACCACCAGGGCCTGCCGGACCAGATGCGCCTCGAGGGTCCCGGGGGCTTTGCGCCTGCTGCGGTGGCGTGGCTGCGGGCCCTGGGCCATGTGGTGCAGCAGAGCTCGGGGATGGGGGATGTCCAGGCGATCGCCCGGATTCGCGGCGGGTGGCAGGGGGTGAGCGACCCCCGCCTTGGCGGGGGCCCCTCGGGGTACTGAGGGTGCGAACGCCTACGGGCGCTCGAACTCGTCGCGCAGGGTGATGGTCATCGACTTGCCGGCGTGGACGATGATATCGCGGTTGGCCGACTTGGCGGCGACCGCGGCACCCGCCCCGCCACCAGCGATGCCACCCACGATCGTGCCCGTCTTGCCACCGATCACTCGACCGATGATCGCCCCGGCGGCAACGCCCGCACCGGTCCGCGCCACATCCGTGGCCCCGACCCCGCGCGCCCTCATCTCGTATTCGTAGTCGGTCGCTCGCGCGGTGATCGGGTGGCTCTCGCCATTGATCATGATGGAACGGCCGGTCAGGGTGAGCACACCCTTCTCGCCACGATTGTCCGCCTGCGCGATTTCCGCGACGGCGAGCGTGATGGTGGAACCGGCGGGGATCACGACCTTGCCGTCCGAGCTCAGCACGTCATTGGCCACGCGCACCCGAACCGGATCGCCGACGCGCGTGTACTGCGAGTGCACGGAGTCCATGGTGACGGTGGAGATCGAGGTGCCGCTGACCAGCAACGGCGAGCGCACCGGGGCGGGGGTCGGGGCGGGCGTGGTCGGACGCGGCGTCGAGGTCGTCGGCCGCGGCGTCGCTGGCCGGGTCACCACCACGGGGGCCTTCTGCACGAACACCGTCTCAGGCGGCGCCGGTGGACGTGCCGTGTCGAGTGGTGCCGCGTCCGCGATCGGGACCAGGCTGTCGCCGGGGGCCAACTGCACGACATCGCCCTCGGGGGTCTTCTCGCCGCAGGCCGAGAGGCCGACCGCGAGAGAGGTGGCGAGAACCAATCGACGTACGAACATGGGGGACTCCTGAGTAATGTGATTCTGGCGGGGGTACTTTTCCCCCATGCGTGCACTACAGCTCTTGCTGCCCTATCTCCGCCGTCACCAGGCGGCCTATGGCGTCGGCTTCCTCTGCCTGCTCGCCGCCAATCTCTTCGCGACCCTCGGCCCGCGCTACCTGCAACAGGGCATCGACGCCCTGATGCTCGCCGGGCCGGCCGCCGCCGCCGCGGTCCGCGCGGCCGCCGGGTGGGTCGCGGTCCTCGCCGTCCTGAGCGGCATCCTCCGCTTCGGGATGCGGCATCGATGGAACGGTGCCTCGCGTGAAGTCGAAACCGATCTCCGCGCCACCCTCTTTGCCCAGCTGATGCGACTCTCCGCCAGATTCCACCAGCAGCATCCCGTCGGCGACCTCATGGCTCGCGCGACCAACGATCTCCTGGCCCTGCGCATGGTGGCCGGTCCGGCGATCATGTACATCGCCGACACCAGCGTCCGCACCGTGATGATCGTGCCGATGATGCTGGCACTCTCGCCCTCCCTGACCGGCTGGCGCTCCTCCCGACGCTGGGCCTGCCCCTCGTCATGGTCCTCATCGGCGGCGAGGTGCACCGACGGGCCGTGGCGGTGCAGGACCACTTCGGCGACATCACGGCCTTCGTGCAGGAGCATCTTGCGGGGGTCCGGATCGTCCGGGCCTTTGCGCAGGAAGAGGCGGAGGCACGGCTCTTCCATACACTCGACCACGGCTACATCCGCCGCAATCTCGCCCTCGCCCGCACACAGGGAATCTTCCACCCCCTGCTGACGCTGCTCGGCGGTGCCGGCGCCGTGATCGCCCTGGTGTTGGGCGGTCGCGCGGTGCTGGACGGCACCATGAGCATCGGCGGATTCGTCGCCTTTGGCGTCTACCTCGCGACCCTCGTCTGGCCGATGATCGCCCTCGGGTGGGCCATCTCGCTGCTCCAACGGGGCGATGCGGCGGCAGATCGTGTCCAGACACTGCTGGGGGAGACGGCCGACATTCAGGAAGCGACACAGGCGGCACCCCTCCCCGAGACCAGTGGGCCGAGGCGCGTCACCTTCGAGGGGATCTGGTTTCGGTATCCCGGCGCGGGGCGCGATTGGGTCCTCCGCGGCGTCTCCCTCGACCTGCCCCCGGGGGAGGTCATGGGCATCGTCGGCGCGACGGGCAGCGGCAAGTCCACCCTCGCCGAGTTGCTGCTCCGAACCTATCACCCCGATCACGGCCGGATCCTGCTCGATGGCGTGGACATCCGGAACCTGTCGCTGGGCGACCTCCGCGCTGCCATCGGGATGGTGCCGCAGGAGACCTTCCTCTTCTCCGACACGCTGCGCCAGAATGTCCTGCTCGGCATGCCCGACGATGGGCGCCTCGAGGTCGCCGCCGTCGTCTCACGGCTTGACCGTGCCCTCGCCGATCTCCCCGACGGCTGGGAGACGATGCTTGGGGAGCGCGGAATCAATCTCTCAGGGGGGCAGCGTCAACGCGCGGCGATCGCGCGTGCGCTGGTGCGCCACCCCCGCGTCCTGGTCCTCGACGATGCGCTCAGCGCGGTGGATGCGCAGACGGAGGCCGAGATTCTTGGCGCCCTCCGCGATGCCATGGTGGGGCGCACCGCGCTGATCATCTCGCATCGCTTCTCGGCCGTGCGCGATGCCGACATGATCATCGTGCTCGACGAGGGCGCGATTGTCGAGCGCGGGACGCACGCCGAGTTGATGGCCTTGGGGGGGCGCTATCTGGCGCTCCTCAGTCGACAGGAACTGGAGGAGAGCCTGGCGTGATCCGCTAGAGGCGCCGCGAGAGCCATTCCGGCGTCATGCTGCTCAGCATCGCGGCCAACCGGGTGAACTCGCCCGTCACCAGCAAGAACCCCACGATCACGAGGATCACCCCGCTCCCCCGCTGCAGCCAGATCATCCAGGGCCGGAATCGGGTGAACCAGACCCGGAAGGAATCGATCGCGAAGGCGGCGAGGAGAAACGGCACCGCGAGCCCTGCCGAATACGCGAGGAGCAGCGTCACGCCGCGGGTGACGTCACCGCTCGTTCCGGCCAGTCCGAGGATCGTCCCCAGGATCGGGCCGATGCAGGGCGTCCACCCCGCCGCGAACGCCATCCCGACCAGCATCGAGCCCAGGTAGCCGACTGGTTTCCGATCGAGGTGGACGCGTTGATCGCGATCCATGGCGGGAATCCTGAGGACGCCAAGCGTGTAGAGTCCGAAGCCGATGATCAGCACGCCGCCGATGCGCGCGATCAGGAGCTTGTGGTACCTGAGCGTCGCGCCGAGCGCGGTCGCGCCGGCTCCCATCAGGACGAAGATCAGGGTGAACCCTGCCACGAAGAGAAGCGCATGCTGCACCGCATGGCGTCGCTTGTCGGACATCTCGTCGAGCGTCATGCCGGTCAGGAATCCGAGGTAGCTCGGCACCAGGGGGAGCACACAGGGCGAGAGGAAGGAGAGCACCCCACCGCCGAAGGCGACCAGCGGACCGAGCGCGCGCTCGTCCATCAGCTGCGGCGCCCGGCGCGTGCCAGGACGCCAACCTCGGCGTCGCGACAGGCTCGGCAGAGCCCGTGGACCTCGACGCGATGCCGCTCGGCGAGAAAGCCGTGCTCATCCGCCACGAGCGGCAGGATGCGCTCAAAGCGCTCGGTGGAGAACTCGGTCACGCCATTGCAGCGCGCACAGATCAAGTGGCCGTGCTGGGCACCCTGCCGGCGCACCTCCCAGCGCTTGAACCCCTCGCCGAAATCGTGCTGGCGCACCAGGCCACTGTCGACCAGGACGTCGAGTGCGCGATAGATCGTCGCGAGGCCGACCTTGTGGCCCTGATCGCGGAGGACCTGCTGAATGGCATCGACGGAGCGGTGACGCCCGCCAGCGAAGACCGCGTTGGCCACGAGGTCCCGCTGCCGGGTAACCGGCAGGTGCCGCTCGCGAAGCCAGCGCCGGAAGCGCTCGCCCAGCTCGCGGGCGCTGTCCGTCTCAGTCGTCGCCATCGCCGTCGTCGGCGGCAGCCTCGCCGGCTCCCATGGTGCCGTGCGCGGACTCGACGCTCATCACGGTGCGTGGCGCCTTGGTGTCGAATGACGCCTCGAAGGGCAACTCTCCCTGCACCACCTGCGGGGGGAACCAGAGATCGACGTCCACCGCCACGGGCGGATCCTCGTCATCGGCGCGCACCGGGACGAGCGCCAGCAATTCGCGCAGTGCCTCGAGGGGGCCGCTGCCCACCTCCGCCAGCGTTGCCTCGAAGCCACCGCGCTTCTTGCCCTTGATCGTGGCCACGTAGGTGGCGGTGTAGATCCGGCGCCGATCGCCCTCGACGCGCGAGTGGACGGCCGTGCCGTACGCGTTGAGCTCGCGCCGCAGGACGCGGAAGACCCACACGCCATCGACCTCGACCACGGAGAGCTGGTCGTGCAGCCAGAGCGCAAGGCGCTCCCAATGCGGGCCTTCGCCCGGCCCACGGGGGGTCAACCCGGGGAGCATCGTTCCACATAGGTGCGCAACACAGTCAGGAAATCCTGGGCATTGGTGACGACGCCGAACGCCTGGTGCGTTCCGCGATCCTTCAACTTGTTGACCACGAATTCGGTCTGGTCGACACAGATGGTGAGCAGCGGCTCGGGCCGCTCCTCGGGATTCTGCGTGTGGAACGCTGGCAGCATGTTGCCCACCGCAATCGCGTGCAGCGCGGTGGCAATGAACACGGCCCCGGTCGCGCGAACCGCATGTTCCCGCATCGCTTCCTGCGCGAGCAGCGCATCGGTCACCACGCCTGGGAGCGGGCCATCATCCCGGATCGATCCCGCGAGGACATAGGGCACGCCGCAGCGCACCAGGGTATGCATGATGCCACTCGACACGAGGCCCGAGGCGACCGCGGCTTCGATGGAGCCGGCCGCACGCACCGCGTTGATGGCCCGCATGTGGAGGCCGTGCCCCCCGGCCGTCGGGCGGCCGGTCTGGTCCATGCCGAGCGTGGTGCCGTAGATCGCGGCCTCCATGTCGTGCACCGCGACGGCGTTGCCGGCGAGCATGGCCTGCACGAAACCCTGCGCGATGAACCACGCGAAATCACCGCGGGCGCGCGAGTGGACCAGCGCCGGACCCGCGACCCAGACGAGGTAGCCACCGCGCGCACGCTGCGTCATCAACTGCGCGGCGAGATCCTCGTAGTTGACGGGGCGCTCCCGCGACACCTCGGTGCTCATGAAGGAGAACTCATTCCCGCCACGCGCCCCGCGCAGGAACCCCTCGGCATGGACGACGACCCCGTCGGCGCCATGTTCGTCGAGCCCGACCAGCACCGGCTCTCCCGCGCGCACACGACGGGGCTCGACCGTCTCGAGCCCGGTCCCACGCTCGACAATCACGCAGTCCATCCGGGGGCGTGTCGGTGTTGCCCACCCCGAGGCCCGCCGGACGTAGGTGGGAAGATTCGAGGTCGAGAAGAAGCCCTCCGGCACGACGCCATCGGCCGGGGCCGGACGGAAGAGTGCGAGCGGCGCCTCCGAGAACGGGGGCACGGTCAGGTCAGGAAGCCAAGGCATCCGGGAAAGATAAGGGTCTCCCCCCCAGCCCGGTGTGCTTGCCGGGTGAGCAGGCCGGGGCGACGTTTCCGCCCATGAATGCTCCCCTCCGATCTGCCGCGTCCCTGATCGTGGCGATTCTGCTTCCCGGGACGGCGTTGGCGCAGCGTCCGGACACCCTCACGCTCCTGCCGCCGATCCGGGTGGCCGTGACCCGGGCGCCGGACGCCCTGCCGACTCTCGGAGCCTCGGTGACGGTCCTGGACTCGACCGCGCTGCGACGCGGCCGGCTCGCCGCCGGACTCGACGAGGCGCTGGCCTTCGTGCCGGGAGTGATTGCGGCGAACCGCTGGAATCCGTCGCTCGATCAGCGGCTGATCATCCGTGGCTTCGGCGCGCGCGCCAACTTCGGAGTGCGGGGCGTGAAGATCCTGATCGACGGAATTCCGCAGACGCTGCCGGATGGCCAGAGCCAGCTGACCAA
>JBBRGR010000092.1:0-7059 GCA_038223815.1 Gemmatimonadales bacterium | reverse complement strand
ACGATTCGGATCCTCCCCATGCGCCTCCCCCTCGCCGCCGCGCTCCTGATCGTCCCGTGCATCGGAGCCTCGTCCCAGTCGTTGGTCATCACCAACAAGAACGAGAGCACAGCGTCGATCATCACGCTGAGTGATGGCAAGACCGTGGCGACGCTGCCGACCGGGAATGCCCCGCACGAGGTCGCCGTCTCGCGCGATGGGAAGTGGGCGGTGGCCACCGACTACGGCGCGGCAGGGCCGGGCGGCACCACGCTCACGCTGATTGATGTCTCGGGCCGCCGCGTCGCCAAGACGATCTCCTTCGGCAACCACGTACGCCCGCACGGCGCCGCCTTCCTCCCAGACAACCGCACCGTGGCGGTGACCGCGGAGCGGAGTGGCGCACTAGTCATGATCGATGTGGTCACAGGCGCAATCACCAGCGAGGAGCAGACCGGGCAGATGATGGGCCACATGGTCTCGCTCTCGCCCGACAGCAAGACGGCGTACCTCGCCAACATCTCGCCCGGCACGCTGTCGATCGTGGACCTCGCCGGTGACACGCCCGCCGTGACCGTGAAGGTCGGCACCATGACCGAGGCGATCGCCACCGCCCCCGACGGCAAGACCGTCTGGCTCGGCTCGAACAACACCGGCAAGGTGTATGTGGTGGATGTGGCCAGGCAGGCGGTGATAGACTCGGTGCAGACCTCCGGCTTCCCCTATCGGATCGGCTTCACCCCCGATGGCGCGACCGCGATCGTGACCAATCCGATGAGCAACGAGGTCTGGCTCATCGACGCCCGCACCCGCGAGAAGAAGCAGCGCATTGTGGCGGAGGCGCCCGGTGGCGGCTCGGCAGGCCCGTTCGGGCTCTTCGTCTCGCCGAAGGGCGGTACGGCGTGGATCACCATGAACGGTTCCGGGCACGTGGCCGAGCTCGACATCGCCAAGGGGGTCTTCACCCGGTGGATGCCGACCGGCGCCGGCCCCGACGGGATCGGCTACGTCCCCTGACCCCGCTGCAACGGTTGCCTTGATGCTCCTGATCCCGCGAACTTCCCCCTGAGTTTGCGGTTCCCCCCACGGAGCAAGAGCGCATGGACCCAAAGGTGATCGAGGCGGCCCGGGCCGCCTTCCCCACGACCGGCCCGACCATCACCCTCGGCGCCGTCCTCCACGAGGGCGCCTGCCACCCCGAGCCGCTGGTCACGATCCCGCTGGCGATGATGAATCGCCACGGGCTGATCGCCGGCGCCACCGGGACCGGCAAGACCAAGACGCTCCAGTTGGTGGCCGAGCAGCTCTCGGCGGCCGGGGTGCCAGTCTTCCTGGCCGACATCAAGGGCGATGTCTCGGGCATTGCGGCACCAGGCGAGTCGAACGCCCGCATCACCCAGCGCGTTACCGATACCGGCTACGACTGGAAGGCGACCGGCTTTCCGGTCGAGTTTCTCTCGCTCACGGGGAAGCATGGCGCCCAGCTCCGCGCGACGGTCTCGTCGTTCGGGCCACTCCTTTTGGCCAAGGTGCTCGGCCTCAACGAGACGCAGACCTCGGTGCTTTCGCTGGTCTTCAAGTACTGCGACGACAAGCAGCTCCTGTTGCTGGACTTCACCGACCTCCGCGCGGTGCTGCAGTACCTCACCGGCGACGGGGCCAAGGAACTGGCCGACTATGGCGGGATGTCGAAGCAGACCGTCGGTGTACTCCTCCGCGAGATGGTCGAGCTCGAGCAACAGGGCGCCGAGGCGTTCTTCGGCGAGCCGGAGTTCGACTTGAATGACCTGTTGCAAATTGAGTCCGACGGTCGCGGCTTGATCTCGGTGCTCGAGCTGCAGGACGTGCAGCAGAAGCCGGCGCTCTTCTCGACCTTCATGATGTGGATGCTGGCGCGGCTCTACGCCACCCTCCCCGAAGTGGGCGACCTCGACAAGCCGAAGCTGGTCTTCTTCTTCGACGAGGCGCATCTCCTCTTCAACGGCGCGACGAAGGCGTTCACCGAACAGGTGGAACAGGTGGTGCGGCTGGTGCGCTCGAAGGGTGTCGGCATCTTCTTCGTGACGCAGTCGCCCAAGGATGTGCCCGCCGACATTCTCGGGCAGCTCGGCAACCGCGTGCAGCACGCGCTCCGCGCTTTCACCCCCGACGACGAGAAGGCGCTGCGTGCCGCGGCCCGCACCTTCCCGAAGACGCCCTTCTACGACGTGCAGGACATTCTCACCACGCTCGGCACCGGTGAGGCACTCATTACTACGCTGACAGCCAAGGGCGCGCCGACACCGCCCTTCGCGACGCGACTGATTCCGCCGGCCGCGCAGATGATTCCGCTGCCCCCGGATGTGATGGCCGCACGGCTCGCCGGGTCGAAGCAGGTGCGGATCTACGCCACGCCGGTTGACCGCGAGAGCGCGCGCGAGATGCTGGCGGAGCGCGCCGCCGATGTGGCTCAGGAGGCGGCCGAGGCGGCGGCGAATGCACCGATCCCGGTGCCGACGCGGACGGGGCGTACCCGCAAGGAGCCGCCGACGATGGCGGAGCAGGTGCTCAAGTCGCCGCTGACGCGGACGGTGGTCGGGACGATCACGCGGACGTTGATGGGGGCGCTTTTTGGAGCGCCGAGAAGGCGGCGATAGGAGATCGATGATCGATGGTCGATGGTCGATGGTCGATGATGGATGATGGATGATGAATGCAGAGATTTCTTCAGCCCCGAGAGCCTGCCCCCAACGCCGTGAAGGGTCAGGCCGCGGTGCCCACCCGATCGAGGTGCGTCGTGCGTCTTTCCCATGTCAGATTCCTGATGTTCATGTTGGCGGCTGCGACCCTCCTGTCGGCGCAGCGACCGGCCGCGGCCCAGGCTGACAGCGCCAATGGTGCCAAGTCGACCGCTGACACGACGTCGAGGGCGCAGCCCTTTGCCTCTGCCCTGGGCACGATCCTCCGGCCGCGGCTGATCGGTCCGGCCTTCGCGGGCGGCCGTATCTCGACCATTTCGGTCCACCCGAAGAACCACGCCGTGTGGTATATCGGCGCGGCGTCGGGCGGCCTCTGGAAGACGGAGAATGGCGGGGCGAGCTTTTCCCCGATCTTCGATCGCTACGGCTCCTACTCGATCGGGGCAGTGACGCTCGACCCCAAGGACCCGGACGTGATCTGGGTCGGCACCGGCGAGAGCCGCTCGCAGCGCAGCGTGGCGTATGGCGACGGCATCTATCGCTCGGACGACGGCGGGCGGAGCTTCCGGAAGACCGGCCTCGAGCAGTCGGAGCACATCGGCAAGATCCTCGTGGACCCGCGCCACTCCGAGGTGGTGTACGTGGCCGCGCAGGGACCACTCTGGTCGGATGGCGGTGACCGCGGCCTCTACAAGACCACCGATGGCGGGAAGAGCTGGACCTCGCTGATCACGGTGAGCGAGCGGACCGGTGTCACCGACGTGGTGATGGATCCGCGCAATCCCGACATTCTCACGGCAGCCACCTGGCAGCGTCGCCGGCATTTCTGGACGCTGATCAACGGCGGGCCCGAGAGCGGCATCCAGCGCTCGCTCGACGGTGGCAAGACCTGGCGCAAGGTGACCGGCATCCCGAGCGGCAGCCTCGGTAAGATCGGGCTCGCCGTCTCGCCGGTCGACCCGGATGTGGTGTACGCCACGGTTGAGGCAGCCGAAGGGGGCAGCGGCATCTTCCGGTCGCAGGACGGCGGTGCGACCTGGTCGCGGCGGAGCCCCTACACCGCACAACCGATGTACTACGGCGTCCTGGTGGCCGACCCGCACAAGGTGGACCGGGTCTATTCGATGGACGTCTCGATGCAGATCTCCGACGATGGCGGTGCCACCTGGCGCGGCGTCGGCGAGAAATCCAAGCACGTGGACAACCATGCGCTCTGGATCGACCCGACCAACGGCGATCACCTCGTCAACGGCAACGACGGTGGGCTGTATCAGTCGTGGGACGGCGGCGAGAACTGGATCTTCTTCCCGAATCTGCCGCTGGCGCAGATGTACGACATTGACGTCGACAACTCGACGCCCTTCCGCGTCTGCGGCGGCACCCAGGACAACAACTCCTTCTGCGGTGCCTCAGAGACGCGGAGCAGCCACGGCGTGCTGAGCTCTGACTGGTTCGTCACCAATGGTGGCGACGGCTTCGTGTCGCGGATCGACCCGAAGGATCCGAACACGATCTACGCCGAGAGCCAGAACGGCGGGATGGTGCGCTTTGACCTGCGCACTGGGGAGGCCGTCTCGATCCGTCCCCGCGAACTGCGCGGCGAGTCGCCCTCGCGCTGGAACTGGGACACGCCGCTGATCATCTCGCCGCACAGCAACACGCGGATCTACACGGCCTCGCAGCGACTCTATCGCAGCAACGATCGCGGGGACAGCTGGACGCCGATCTCGCCGGACCTGACGCGCCAGGTCAACCGCGATGCGCTGCCGGTGATGGGCAAGGTGTGGGGACCGGAAGCGGTCGCCAAGCACCAGAGCACGGCCTTCTACAGCAACCTGTCCCAGATCGCGGAGTCACCGAAGCGCGAGGGATTGCTGTATGTCGGGAGCGATGACGGGCTGATTCAGGTCTCGGAGGATGGCGGCGCACGCTGGCGCACGGTGGACTCGATCGCGGGCGTGCCGAGCAACGGCTACGTGCAGCGGTTGATCGCCTCGGTGCACGACGGCAACACGGCATTCGCCGCGATCGACAATCACCAGAACGGCGACTACCTCCCTTACCTCCTGCGCACCACCGATGCCGGGAAGAGCTGGACCTCCATTGCCGGCGACCTGCCGAAGCGTGGCTCGGTCTACGCGATTGCGGAGGACCACGTCAACCCGAAGCTCCTCTTCGCGGGGACGACCTTCGGCGCCTACGTGACGCTCGACGGCGGGACACGCTGGCTGAAGATCCCCGGCCTCCCCACCATCATGGTGCGCGACATCGCCATTCAGCGTCGTGACAACGCGCTGGTCCTCGGCACGTTCGGCCGCTCGATCTACGTGGTGGACGACTACTCGTTGCTGCGGTCGCTGACGACGGAATCACTGGCCAAGGCGGTGCATGTCTTCCCGGTGGCTGACGTGGTGTCGCTGGTGCGCCGTGGCCAGTTCGGCGGTGGCGGCAAGGCCTCGCAGGGCGAGACCTTCTTCATCGCGCCGAACCCGGAGACGGGGGCGAGCGTCGTCTACACGCTCAAGGAGCAGGTGTGGAAGTCGCTCAAGGACAAGCGCATCGAGGCGCAGCGGGCCGCGGAGAAGGCGAACACGCCGATCGTCTATCCGACACCGGCGGACTTCCTGGCGGAGGCGGCCGAAGAGCCGATCACGATGGCGGCACAGATCAGTGATGCACACGGCCGCGTCTGGCGCCTGGCGAACATCGGTGGCAACAAGGGGATGCAACGCTGGACGTGGGATCTCCGCGGGTCGCTCGAGACGCCGTCGGATCCGGCGCCTGCGCCGGGTGCTGCGACGGCGGCTGGCGCGGCGACCGGTGGAGGTGGCCGCGGTGCGGGTGGTGGCGGAGGAGGCGGGGCATTGGGCCTCGGCGTGGTGCCGCCGGGGAAGTACACTGTGGTGATCGGCAAGCGCGAGAAGGGCATCTTCACCGCATCCTCGATGCCTGTAAGCTTCTCGGTGCTGCAGGATCCGGCCGCGACCACCACGATCGCCGACCGCGAGGCCAACGTCGCGTTCCGCGCGCTGGCGGCGAAGCTGTCGCAGGAGATCTCGCAGGCCGCCGAGGCGGCCACGACGGCGCGCACCAAGCTCGCGGCGATCATCCGCGTCCTCGATCAGATGCCGGCGGTGCAGGCGCCGCTCCGCACCACGGCGCGCACCCTCGACGGACAGCTTCTCGCCATCCTGCGTGAGATCAACGGCGACGAGGTCAACTCGGCGCGCGGTGAACAGGTGCCGGTCTCGATCCGTAGCCACGCGGGCGCCGCGTCGCCGGGTGGGCTCCTCGCGCCGCCCTCGGGCAGCAATCGCGAGCAGTACCAGATTGCCAGCGAGGCCTTCGCGATCGAGTGGGCCAGGCTCAAGCCGATTCTGGTGACGGAACTGCCGGCGCTGGATACCGAACTGGATCGGATCGGGGCACCGCCGACGCCGGGAAGGCTTCCGAAGTAGGCGTGAGTCGTGAGTCGTGAGTCGTGAGAAGGTTTGTCATCCCGAGCGAAGTCGAGGGACCTCTGTCCGACTTGAGGTCCTTCGACTGCGCGGCCCCCTGGGCCGCTTCGCTCAGGATGACACCTTCTCGGGCTTACTTACGACATACGACTCACGACTTACGACTGCACACCAACACCCCACTGCACACGGAGCTCCACGATGTCCTTCTCTCGCCGTCATTTCCTCAGTACGCTCGGCGTTGGCGCTGCCGCATCCGCGAGCGGCGCCCCGCTGCTGCACGCGGAGGTGACGCCACCCGAACAGCTTCTTCCCCTGAATGCCGACTGGGATGTCTCGTGGACGGACCGTGTGAACGGAAAATTCCGAGCCGTCTTCGATTCGCCGGAGATCCACGATGGGTCGGCGATGTACCGCGCCATTTTCTGGCGCGACCAGTACAAGGAAGTCTACGGGACGCCGCCGGAGGAGATGTCGCCGGTGCTGGTAATCCGCCACGCGGCGATCGCGATGGTGATGAATGACGCCTTCTGGGCGCAGCATCAGCTCGGCAAGGTGGAAAAGCTCAAGGATCCAACCACCAAGAAGTGGACCACGGTGAATCCGTTCCGGGCCGCGGCGGCTGACACGCCGCCGCAGTGGGCCAAGTATTCGCTCGAGGCCTTCCTGAAGAGCGGGGGCATCGTGCTTGGCTGCAACCTGGCGTTCAGTGACATGGTGGGGATGGTGGCAGAGCGGGAGAAGCTGAAGGGTGAGGTGGCGCGCGCCCGTGCGCTCGAGTTCCTGATCCCAGGGGTGATCCTGCAGCCGTCGGGCGTGTTCGCGGTGATGCGCGCGCAGCAGGCGGGGTGTCACTACATGATGGCGAGCTGAACGCGCCACCCGACCGGATGCGAAACGGCCCCCCGCACCGAGGTGCAGGGGGCCGTCCGGTGTCGTGGCTC
>JBBRGR010000091.1:0-7074 GCA_038223815.1 Gemmatimonadales bacterium | reverse complement strand
CGGCACGGGTCCCGCTGAAATCAATCTAGCCTCAGAACCAGACACCCCTCACCCCTCACCCCTCGCGTCTATCATTCCCCATGCACCCGCTCCACATCCGCCTCCTCCTCGCCGACCCGGATCGGAACGACGCCGTGGCGTTGGCGCAGGCGTTGCGGGTCGCGGGGCATGTTGTGGTGACCGGGGAGGTGGCGACGGTTCCGCCCGGGGTTGCGCCGGCCCCGGAGTTTGTGGTGACCGAGGCCTCGGCGCTGCCGACGCCGGAGTCGTTGGAGTCCGCGGAGGCACGCCATATCGCGGCAGTGTTGCGATTCACCGAGGGCAATCGGTTGCAGGCGGCGTTGTTGTTGGGGATCGCGCGCTCCACCCTCCTGGCCAAGATCCGCAAGCACGGCCTCACGGGGTGATCCGACCGAGGCGGGAGATCACGACCCGTCGTGAGGCGCCGCCTCGGCTGAGGGTGAAGGTCCGGTTCGCCACGCCAAGCGCGATCCCGGCTGGGCTGAAGCGGATCGGGACACCGCCCCCAGACAGCGCCACCCCCCGCGCGGCTGGTCCCTCGCGCTGCCAGGGTGCGGCGCTGTCGCCGGGGACTCCGCCTGCCACCGCGTAGCGACTCTCCGTCAGCGTCAGGGTGGTCGGGGTGCCGAGACGGATCGCCGAGATCCGGGCCACGTCGAGCGCGCGGAGCAGCAGGGTCGCTTCGGAGCGGAGGGCGGCCGCGTTGGTGATGGCCGCCAGTCGCGGGATCGCGATCAGCGAGAGCAGGCCGAGGAGGACCAGGGCGAGCAGAAGTTCGGGGAGGGTGACGCCGCGTTGCATGGCAGGAAGGTCGCCCCGACGCGGCGAGGGGCGAGGCACCGGATCAGGCGGACCGGTACCGCACGATGCGATCAGGGGATGGGCTCAGGCGGGCGAGGCTTCGTCGAGGAAAACCAGCGCCCGCCGACGCGAAATCACGGTGCTGAGAGCACGGTGCACCTCGGGGGCGACCACAGTCCCCACGAGATCGCGCATCCGGGACACGGCCTCTTCCTGGGTCATCCGCTCCTGATACGGGCGCGATGTGGTGAGGGCATCGAAAACCTCGGCGGCGCAGAGAATGCGCGCACCGATCGGGATGTGCTCGCCGACGAGCCCATCGGGATAGCCGGTGCCATCGTTGCGTTCGTGATGGGAGCGGACGAAGCCGATCACCTCGCGCAGGTGCTGCAAGGGGGCGAGGATCTGCGCCCCGATCAGCACGTGGGTCTTCACATGGTCGAACTCCTCGACCGAGAGCGGGCCGTGCTTGTGGAGCACGGACTCGCGGATGCCAATCTTGCCGATGTCGTGCAGCCGCCCCGCGGTGCGGACCAACTCGACCTGTTCGTCGGAGAGCCCGAGTTCCGAGGCGACCATGGCGGACAGGTCCGCGACGCGCGCCGAGTGGCCGCGCAGATAGGGGTCCTTCGCCTCGAGCGCGTTCACCAGCGCCTCGAGCGTGGCCACCGAGATTCGCTCCAGATTGCCGCGCTCCCGTCGCAGTTCGGCACCGCGCTGCACGATCTCCTGCTTCAGCCAGGCTTGCGTCTCCGCCTGCTCGATCAGTTCCCGGCGCCGGGCGATGGCGCGCGCGATTGCTCGTTCAAGGTCCTGCAGGTCCACCGGCTTGACGAGGTAGTCCATCGCCCCGCGCTGCATGCAGAGCGCGGCCGTGTTGGCATCATTCACGGCGGTGAGCATGAGGATCGCCGCGTTCGGTTCTTCGCGCAGGATCATCGGCACGAGATCCGGACCTGCCCCATCGGGGAGGCGGACGTCCAGCAGGATGCAGGCGATCTTGCGCCGCCGGAGCTCCGACAGGGCCTCGTGGGCGGTGCCGACCGCGACCACCTCGTGCCCCATCCCCAGGAGGAGCCGTTGCAAGGCCGAGCGAATCGAGGCCTCGTCGTCCACCACCAAGGTGGTGATGAGGCCACTCTCTGCGGGACGTGCTTCGGTGTCGGCGGTGGTCATGGCCACTCCAGGCGGGGGACACCGACCATCCTGCAAATTCGCGGCCCGACGACGTGCTCACCATCGGCAGAGCGCCGGTCCCGAAACCGTCGTGGACGCGCCGCGTAGTGTATTGTTCGTATTGGCTGGCAATGCTATTTTGGTACGTCATTCTTATTAACTTCCCATCCCGCGGCCGGACCGGGGTGTTACCTTTTCCGACTCTTCCACTCCCCACCCGAGGCAATCCGATGATCTCTGCCGTGGCACTGGCCGTCCTCCTCTCGCCCGCCGTTGCGGGCGCGACGACGGCCACAGACCCTGTCTCCCAGCTGGCGGCCTTCGGCGCCGCGGTCGCGGTCTCGGGCGACCAGGCCTTTGTCGGTGAACCGCGGGGCACCAAGCCCGGCACAGTCCACCTCTACCGCCGCGGTCCGACCGGCTGGCGCATCACCGGGACCCTGACGGCACCGAGCGGCAGCGCCAACGACGGCTTCGGCTCGACCATCGTGACCGACGGGACCACCCTCCTGGTCTCCCGGATCGACCAGTTCAACGCGGCGGACAGCGGGAAGGGCGAGGTGCACGTCTTCCGGAAGAACGCGACGGGCACGTGGCAGTCCGACGGGCTCCTCCGGGCCGCCACGCGCGTCATGCGTGGCGACTTTGGGCGGGCGCTGGCGGTGGCCGGTGACGTGGCGATGATCGGTGCCCCAGGCGAAGGGAGCGGGGTGGTCCACCGCTTCCGTCGCGGTGCCGATGGCAACTGGACCCTGGCGGGGACGGTCGCCGCGGAGGCTGCCGAGGCTGGGGATCGGTTCGGCGCCGCCTTGGCTGTGGAAGGATCGCGGCTCGCCGTCGGCGCGCCAGGCCGGTCGATGCGGAAGGGCGGCGTCTTCGTCTTCGGCCGTCAGACCGATGGCTCGTGGAAGCAGGACGGGGTGTTGCTGGCCGCGCGTGGGACGGATAACGCCGGCCTGGGCACGGCGTTGGCGCTGAAGGGCGATCGACTCGTGGTCGGTGCACCAGGCGCGGTCGTGATCGCCGGCCCGGGCGGCGGTACCGCCGGCGCGGCCGTGGTCTTTGAGCGCAGCAGCACGGGCACGTGGCGTGAGCGGCAGACGCTCATGCCCTTCCAGCTGGCCAGCGGCCGGTTCGGGACGACCCTCGCCTTCGCGGGCTCGGAGCTCTGGATCGGCGCGCCGGCGAGCGATCGCAACGCTGGCCGGATCTACCGCACGACCTTGCTGCAAGACGGCACCATCGGGTCGATGACTCAGGTGGACGTGGGCGACCTCGAGCCGAATGCCGGGCTCGCCGGGGCACTGGCGGTGGCGGGTGATGTGGCCGTGGTTGGCATGCCGAACGATGCCGCGGGTGGTGGGACGGTGCTCTTCCTCGGTCGCACACCCGCGGGCGCGTGGACCTCGCGTGGCATGCTCTATCCGGCCAGTGACGAGAAGACCTACGCCAGCGTGAAGGGGAAGGAAGTGATGTGCGGGACGGACGGGAAGGCAGGCGAATTCGAGTGCGGCAATGCGTCGCTCTTCTCCTTCCTTCCGCTCTCGGCGATCGGCGGCAAGCGTGGCACCAGGATGAACGACAACTGGGGCTGGACGGACCCGCTCACGAAGCGTGAGATCGCCATCCTCGGCCGCACCGATGGCACCTCGTTCGTGGACGTCACCGACCCGGCCAATCCGCGCTACCTCGGCGACCTGCCGAAGACCAAGGGGTCGCCGTCGGCGGCTTGGCGCGACATGAAGGTCTACAAGGATCACGTCTTCATCGTGGCCGACAACTCGGCCGAGCACGGGATGCAGGTGTTTGACCTGACCCGACTGCGCACGGTCCGGACGCCGCAGGTCTTTGCGCCCGATGTCAGGTACGACCGCATCAACAGCGCGCACAACATCCTCGTCAACGAGGAGACCGGCTTCGTCTACACGGTCGGCAACTCCGGTGGTGGCGAGACCTGTGGCGGCGGCTACCACATGATCGACGTCCGCATTCCGAAGGTGCCGACCTTCGCCGGCTGTTTCGGCGATCCGAAGACCGGCAGCGCGGGCACCGGCTACTCGCACGACGCGCAGTGCGTGACCTACCGCGGCCCGGACGAGAAGTACCGCGGCAGGGAGATCTGCGTCGGCTCCAACGAGACGGCGATCTCGATCGCCGACCTGACCGACAAGAAGAATCCGGTGGCCATCTCGCGGGCGTCGTATCCGAAC
Organism: Gemmatimonadales bacterium; assembly: GCA_038223815.1. Classification (GTDB taxonomy): domain Bacteria; phylum Gemmatimonadota; class Gemmatimonadetes; order Gemmatimonadales; family GWC2-71-9; genus Palsa-1233. The sequence goes on along the minus strand of JBBRGR010000091.1, from coordinate 2,866 downwards.
GTTGCCTATGCCCACCAGGGCTGGTTGACCGAGGATCACAAGTACTTCTACCTGAACGACGAAGGCGACGAGGGCAAGGGCGAGGGCGAGGCCGGCAAGGGCACGCGGACGCTGGTCTGGGATGTCTCTGACCTCGACGATCCGATTCTCGTCAAGGAGCATGTCGGCGTCACCAAGGCGATCGACCACAATCTCTACATCAAGGGCAACCGGATGTACCAGGCCAACTACACGTCAGGCCTTCGCATCCTCGACATCTCCAACCCGCGCGATCCGCGGGAAGTCGGCTTCCTCGACACTCACCCGGGCGATGACGGCACGCCGTCGTTCGCCGGCGCGTGGAGCGTGTATCCGTACTTCAAGAGCGGCACGGTGGTGGTGACGAGCATCGGCGAAGGCGTCTTCTTCGTCCGGGACCGCACCCAGACGGTACCGTGATTCGCAGCACAGTCCTGGCTGGGGCGGCCTGCGCCGTCCTGGCCTGCGCCGGCGGGGGGAACACCCCCGCCGTGTCGCCCGGACCGGCGGCCGCGGGGAAGCTCTACGTCGTGAATCAGGCCGGGGCGACGATCTCGGTGATCGACGAGGCGCGGCTCGCGGTCGACACCGTCATCGACTTGCGCGGCCTGGGCTTCACCGCCAACGCCAAGCCGCACCATATTGCCGTCGAGGCGGATGGTGCCCATTGGTACGTCTCGCTCATCGGGGATGGCCGCGTCCTCAAGTTTGATCGCAGCAACAAGCTCCTCGCGCAGGTCCGGATGGAAACGCCCGGACTGCTCACGCTCGACCCTGCCCACGACTCGCTCTACGTGGGTCGCTCGATGACGGCGGTGAATCCGCCGAAGTCGCTCGGCGTGATTGCCCGCACGTCCTTCACGCTGGTGGAAGAGCAGGAGATCGTCATCCCGCGGCCGCATGCGCTCGCCGTGACGCTCGATGGCAAGTGGGTGCACGCGGCGTCGCTGGCCGAGAATCGGATCGCGTCGGTCGAGACGGCCACCGGGCGCGTCACGCTCACCACGATCCCTGGCGCGGCACGCTCGCTGGTCCAGTTCGCCCTCTCCCCCGATGGCCGCACGATGATTGCGAGCGGCGAGCTGTCCAACACGCTGCTCGTTTTCGACCTGACCAGGCCGCCGCCAATGGCGCCGGTCCGCGAGATCCCGCTCGAGGGCAAGCCGTGGGAGCCACGCTTCTCGGCGGACGGCAGGCACATCTACGTCACCCTGCTGGCGAAGAACGCGATGGTGGAGATCGACCCTGCCACGTGGACCATCCGCCGCACGCTCGAGGGGCGGATGGCGCAGCCCTACGGGATGCTGCTCGGGGCGAGCGGACGCTACGCCTTCATCGTCAACCAGAACAGCGGGGCGATGACCCCCGGCCAGAGCGGCCACGAGATGCACGGCATGGCCGGACATTCGGCGCGCGATGGCTGGCTCACGATCCTCGACCTCAAAACCGGCACGGTGCGCGCCACCCTGATGCTCGGCAATGGCCCGACCGGAATCGGCGCGGCAGGAGCACGATGACGCGACCTCGCGCGATGGCGCCCTTCGCCTTGCTTGCCGCCCTGCTCCCCGGCGTGCTCGGGGCACAGGGCGGGGCAGCATTCGCCCGGCACGTCGCGCCCTTCCCGGTCATGGACCGTGGCGGGAAGGTCCTCGCCGAGCCCTTTCTCGGCGGCTTCGACGTGCCGCGGCCGCAGCTGGTGGACATTGACGGCGACGGCGATCTCGATCTCTTCGTCCAGGAACGCCGCCACGCCGTGATGTTCTTCGAGAAGACGGCCGGCCGTTTCGTCTGGCGGACCGATCACTTCCAGCAGTTGCCCGTGGGCGAGTGGTACCGCTTCGTCGATCTGGACGGCGACGGACGCATCGACCTGCTCTCCGAGTCCCCGACCTCCTACATCCGTGCATGGCGCAATGTCGGCACCACGCGGGAGGCGCGTTTCACCGTGGCGGTGGATTCGCTGCGTGACGGCGATGGCATCCCTCTCGCGGCGGATCGCCAGAACATTCTCAACCTCGTGGACGTCGACTGCAACGGCCGCCTCGATCTCTTCCTCGGACGCGTGGCCGGGACGGTGGATCGCTACGAGGCGATCCCCGGCAGCGCGGTCAATGGCATCCCGCGCTTCGGCCTCGTGACCGAACGCTTCGAGGGGATCGAGGTCACCGGCCCGATTCCCGGGCAGCCGCCCACCTCGATCGATGGTCGCGGATCGCGCCACGGTGCCAACACCCTCGCGTTCGGCGACATCGACGGCGACGGCGACCCGGATCTCTTCTGGGGTGACTATTTCGAGCAGGGATTGCTGCTCTTCGAGAATCACGCGATTGAGTGCGGGCCGCCTGACATGCGAGGCGAGCATCGTCGCTTTCCGTTCACCTTGCCGCTCCTGACGAGCGGCTACAACGCGCCGGCCCCCGGCGACGTGGATGGGGATGGTCTGCTCGACGTGGTCGTCGGCGTGATCGGTGGGGCCTTCTTTCCGGCGCGGACGTCGATCGACAACCTCCATCATGTTCGGCAGACGGCGCGCGGTACCTTCGCGGTGGTGACGCCGCGGCTGATTCCCACCATCGATGTCGGCAACGAGTCGGTGCCGGCGCTGGCCGATCTCGATGGCGACGGCGACCTCGACCTGCTCATCGGCAACAAGATCGCTCCCGATGCCGACACCACCGGCACGATCACCTGGTTCGAGAATATCGGGACGCGCACCGCTCCGTCGTTCCGCGAACGGGGCCTGCTCCCGATCCGGGGCGAATACCACTATGCCCCCGCCGTGGCGGATCTCGATGGTGTCGGGCTTACCGACCTGATCCTCGGCACCTGGCGTGATCAGGTCCAGTAC